>CAZKYJ010000053.1:5100-12855 GCA_964556355.1 uncultured Verrucomicrobiales bacterium
AACGTGGCGCGCCAGCCCCGCGGGGGGACGGCGGCGCCGGTCGGTGCTAGAACCGGTACTCCACACCGACGTAGACGGAGCGCCCGTCCCCAGGGGAGAACTGGGCGCTATTGAATTCGCCGGCCGTCCCGATCACTCCCGTGGTCGCGGCATAGGTCTCATCGGTGAGATTCCGCGCATCGATGTAAAACGAGAACCCACTGTCTTTCCGATAGCCAACTTTGAAGCCGAAGAGGGCGTAGCCATCCGTGCCGAGAGTGTTGGCATGATCCACCGAGTAGCCCTGCGGCACCCATTCGAGGTTCGGGCCGCAGTAGAACCCGGAAGGATGTTCGTAGACCAGCTCGGTCCGGAGATAGTGCCTCGGGATTCCCGCGATGGGGTTATCACCATATTCGTCGTCCCCGTCGAACCGGAAATCGCTGAAAAGATAGTTCTGACGCAGGCGGAGACGATCCCCGTCCGCGGCGATCCCAGTCAGCACGTCGGCCCCGATCTCGAACTCGATCCCGCGGTGGACGGTGCGCCCGGCATTGACGGTCTGCGTAAGCCCCGGGGCCACGCTTTGGGTGATGAGTTCGCCGTCCAACCAGGCGTGATAGTAACCGAGATCCCAACGGATCCGACCGACATCGCCCCGCGTGCCGAATTCGAGAGTGGTTGCCGTCTGCGCATCGAGATCGACGAGGCCGAAGCCGCCCGTGGCGGGAGCCGTCAGTTCCCCGAACGAGGGCGGTTCGAAACTCCGGCTCACGTTGGAATAGATCTGGACGTCTGCTGTCACGTCCCAGAGCAGACCCGCCTGCGGGCTGTAGCCCCACCAGTCCTGGGTGTCCGACGAGCCGGTAACACCGGCGCGACCGGCGAGATTGTCGTCGTTCTCGCGACGGGCATAGGCGATCTGCCCCCCGACGACAAGCGCCACCGAATCGGCCAAATACAGGCTATCTCGGAGATAGAATTCACCATTGGTGGAAAGCTGGTCGACATCGCCGAACAGCGTGCCCCGGCTTCCAAGATCATTGACGAATCGGGTATCGTCGGTCTGTCCGACGGAGGCTCCGATCCCAACTGTCAGCTCATTCGTCAGCCCGAAAAGCGATCCGCTCCCGTCGTAGCGGAGATCGGCTCCCGCATCGTCACTCCGCTGGTCGATCACAAACAGGATCGGGTGATCGAGGTTCTTGTGGGCGTAGAACGACCCCAGAGTGACCTGCGCAGAATCCCCTTTCCACGTCGTCCGATTCGAGATCCGGAAGAGTTCGAAGTCCCGTTTCCAGTTGCTATCGACGCGATCGAAGTTGGGCACGAACGCGTTGCGCGCCGCCCGGGTCGGATCGGCATCCAGCTCCCGTTTCGTGAGATCGCCGGGGAGCTCGGAATCCGTGTGGACGTAGCTGAAGTAGAAGCGGGTTTCCACCTCGTCGCCAAGGGAGTACCCCACGTTCCCGACAGCGCGGACATTTTCCTGGCGGCTGTGGTCGCGATACCCTTCGCTCACCGAGCTACTCAAGCTGAGGTAGTAGTCGAGCGGCCCCACCGCCCCGGCGCCGTAGAGCTGCGAGCGCCAGGCGCCAAACGAGCCGATCTCACCACGGACGCCGAACCCGGGATCGTCCCTGCCGTTGAACGAGACATAGTTGATCGCACCCCCGAGGGTCGAGGCTCCGAACTCGAGCGCATTGGCACCGCGGTAGACTTCGATGTAGCGCGCCGTCAGCGGATCGACCGCTCGGAAGTCGAAGCCGCCATCGCCCAGATTGAGGGGCACCCCGTCTTGCAGGAGCTTGATCCCGCGACCATGAAATGTTCGCTGCAAGCCGGAGCCACGGATGGAAAGGCGCGCTTCTTCGGCACCGAATCGCGGTTGGGCGAAGACACCGGGCGCGAAATCCAGCGCGTCCTTCAGAGTGGTCGCCCGCCCCTCGCGGACGACGCGACCATCGACGAGACCCGCGCCGCCCGGGATCCGCCTGAGATCGGATGCCTTCTCGTCAATCGTCGGAATGGTGAGTGACCCGCCCGCCGCACTCCCCCGTACGACGACGGTGGGAAGGGTGGTGACTGACGTCCCGGGTTCGACCGCGGAACCAGCGACAATCGCGGCGCCGACCAGCGCAAGGGAGATAGGTAGTTTTGTTAGAATCATTGAAATTGAAATGGTGGATGGGAATACGGAATGGTGGGGGGGCGAGGCCGACGATGGCTCCGACCCCGCGGGAGGAATGGGAAGGCCGTCCCGCGACCGGCGGGGCGACCAGTGATCAGGCGAGATGCCCGAAAGGGGCATCTTGTCGCGCGTATCCTAGACGGATTGCGGGGGCGGGAGCGGCGGCGGCCACCCACGGCGGGGCGCCGATACACCATCCGCCTGAATCCGGGCGAGCAGCGGCGCCGGAGGGACGACGACGACGACGGAGGGACGACCGTCATCGAGCGGCTGCTTCACTTTCACCTCGACGGTATTGTAGGGCTGTTCGTCCTCGGACTCGGTACCTACCTCGATCGCGCAGCAGAGCGGACACGGGTGCTCTCCATCGAAAGTCATACTCAGCCCATCGGAGAGCGAACCCGTCTCGACCGAGTAGGAAACCGCCATGCCAATCCACGCGACCGACTGGAGGACGACCCACTGCGCGCCGATGGAAACCATCAGCGAAAGAGCTAGAACAATTCGAGCCAGTCGATGCACGCGCGCGTTGACTAGCGCATGCTGGCACCGGATGCAATCACGGTGCCGACACGACGGCACGGTCCGGCGCGGTGCCGCCCCCGCTCTCAATAGGATCCAGTCAATCCATCCGGCAGCGCCCCCCACAGCTCCCGCTGGCGGTCGCACCCACCCGAACCCGTTCAGCAGAGCCAAAAACAACACCGCATCGCGATTGAGAATCAGTCGCAAAGACGTCCTTGCGTGGGGTGGGCGGCGCGTGCACTCTTCGCGCGGCCAACGATTCATGAGATCAATCTCTAATCATTTTTCTCTGCGGATGGACGTCGTTCGCATGTCTGGCGATCCGCATTCCGGTGGCGGATCGATCGTTGCTGGCGCAGTCCTGGTTCACGGGTCAAGAGCCCATCGGGGGGTGAAACCGACCCTCCAAACCTTCCGTACCCGCGACCGTGAATTCCCCTGCGCAGAGCAATAACGCCCACCTGGCCTCGGCATGGGCGACCGGCATTGGACTCCTCTTCCTCGCCATTGGTCTCCAGGGTGCACTCCGGCCGCTGGATCCGGCCGGGAATGCTCCCCCGTCCGCCTCCGATGGCCGCGACGCGATCGTGGTCGAGTTTTTCGAATCGCCACCCGCGCCCGCCGCCGCCGAGATCGCCGCCGAAGACGCGCCCGAGGACGAGACGGTTGAAGACCTCGTCATTCCGCCGCCCCCCGCGATCGCCCCCCCGCTCACCCCGCCCGAGATGGTCGAACTCGTCGCCGTCGAGGAAATTGTGAGGAAATCGGCGCCGCGGGCTCCCGAGCCCCATCCGATGGCGGCGAAACCCGAACCTCGACCGTCTGCTCCTCCGAGCGGCAGCACCGGAACGGCTACCGGTTCGCCCGGCGGCACCAGCGGTGGCACCGGCGCGCCCATGCTTTTCACCGGGACCGGGAGCGGGCGCTTTCCCGCACCGTCCTACCCGTCATCCGCCCGGCGCGCCCGGCTGGAGGGCACCGTCAAACTCCTCGTCACCGTCGAGCCCAGCGGCGTCCCCAGCACGGTCTCGATCACCGGCTCCAGTGGCCACAGCACCCTCGATGCCGCCGCCCGCGACCACGTGCGCCGCCGCTGGCGCTGGCCGAAAGACGAGGCCCGGCGCTTCATCGTCCCCATCAAATTCGTCATCCAGTAATGCCCGCCCCCTTCTTAGCCAACGCGATTGTCGGCCTATTCCACGAAGGCGGCCCCATCATGTGGCCGATCACCCTCGTGACATTCTTCGCGGTGGCCATCATCGCCGAGCGCTGCTGGTGGTGGATCCAGCTCGCTCGGCAACGGCAGCCCCGGGTGCACCAGTCGGTGCTGGCCGCGCTCGACGCCGGGGACATGCCCCGGGCCCAAGAACTGAGCGCGGAATCCACCGACCCGGTCGTCCGCGTCATCCACGCCGGGATCACCCACCGCAACGCCAGCCTGCAGGGCGCGATCCAGGCGGCAGCCGGCGTCGAGCTCAAGCAGGCGGGACGTTTCCTCACCGCCATGGACACCATCATCACTTTGGCACCATTGTTAGGGCTCCTCGGAACCGTCACCGGTATCATGGGCAGTTTCACGAGCATCGGCGGCAGCGAGCTGGCCGTCGAAAAAGTGACCGGCGGCATCGGCGAGGCGCTCATTGCCACGGCTTCCGGCCTCGGCATCGCCATCATCACGCTCATCCCCTACAACTGGCTCAACGCCAAAGTCGCCGCCCTCCAGCACGACATCGAGACCGCCGCCAACAACGTCGAGGTCTTCACCGCCAAGCACCCGTGAAAGTCGTCTCCCCCCTTCCCCGTAAAAAGGCGCGACTGGAGATCGTCCCACTCATCGACATCATGTTTTTCTTGCTCGCCAGCTTCATGCTCGTGAGCCTGACGATGACCAAGCAGCGCACCGTGGATGTCAACCTTCCGTCTGCCGCCACCGCACACGCAGATCTCAAGCCCGATACCATCAGCCTCGCCGTCACCGCTGCCGGGGAGGTCTACCACGAGAAAGAGGCCGTCACCCTGGAGGCGCTCGAGCGCCTACTGAAAGAACGCCTCGCCCGCAACCCCGACCTCCCCGTCTATATCAGCGGCGACGCCGCGACGCCCCACGGCGCCATGGTCGCGGTGTTGGACTACGTGCGACGCTGCGGCGTCACCAAGGTCGCCTTCAACGTCCGCACCAGCCCCTAGCCCGACCCTCCGTGCGCCCTGTCCCCATCCCGGTCCTCCTGGCCCTCATTCTCGCCCTCTGCGTTCTCTGCGCCTGGCAGTGGCACCGCGAGGGAAGGCTCCGCGCCCTCGCGGAGGACCGGGGGAAGAACCTGGCCGCCGCCGCCGCCGACCGCGACGAACTCCGCGCGCGCGCCAAAGCTGCCGATGCGGAGATCCTCCGCCTCACCGGCGCCCTTAGCGAGCTGCGCGCCAATTCGGTCTCCGCCGACGAGCACGCCGAGGCCACCGCCGCGGGTGCGGTGCTGCGCGAGGCGGTGGCCGAGCAGAACGCCCTGATTGCCGAACACAACGCCGCGGTCGTCCGCGCCAACGAATCGATCGCCGCCGCCAATGCGACCATCGAGAAACTCGCCGCCGAACGCGACGCCCTCGCTGAGAAGTTCAACGACATCACCGAACGCTACAACAAGCTGGCGAACCCCCACTGAATCCTCACCCGCTCAGGAACTATTTGGCAATGCGCAACCCTCCGCCAATCTAGTGCAACCCACCGTCCGCGAGGTCGGCCACCCTGCCCAAGAATCTCAGCCGAAACCACACCACTCGAATACCCGATGAAAAAACATCTCACTACCCTGCTCGTTCCCCTGCTCGCCCTGTCCGCCCCGGCGGATGAAGTCCGCATCTACACCGAGCGGCACTACGACGCCGACAAGGAGATCTTTGCCCGGTTCACCGAGGACACGGGGATCGAAGTCAAAGTCGTCAAAGCCGGCGCCGACGAGCTCATCGCCCGGCTGCAGTCGGAGGCGGCGGCGCCGCAGGCGGACCTCTACGTGACCGTCGATGCCGCCACGCTCGACCGGGCCAACAACGCCGGGATCTTCCAACCCCACGGTAGCAAGGAGCTCGCTGGTCGGTTCCCCGAAGGTCTCGCTGCCTCCGACGGGACCTGGGTGCCCATCACCATGCGCGCCCGCGTAATCGCCTACGCGAAAGACCGCGTGGAGAACCCGCCGGCGACCTACGAAGACCTGGCCGACCCGCGCTACCGCGGGCGCGTCCTCATCCGCTCGTCCGCGAGCCACTACAACCAATCCCTGCTCGCCTCTATCCTCGCCGCCGGGGGCAAAGAGAAAGCGATGGCCTGGGCGGAAGGGGTGAAATCCAACATGGCACGTCCCCCGCAGGGCGGTGACCGGGACCAGGTGCGCGGCGTCGCCCAGGGAATCGGCGACATCGCCGTCAGCAACAGCTACTACCTCGGCATCCTCGAGACCTCCGACGACCCCAAAGACCGTGCCGCCCGCGAGGCGGTGACCATTGTTTTCCCCAACCAGGACGGTCGCGGCACCCACGTGAATATCAGTGGCGGCGGCGTCGTCAAGGGCGCCGCCAACCACGACAATGCCGTGGCTCTCCTCGAATTCCTTACCTCGGAAGAGGTGCAGAAAGACTACCAGAAACTCACGTCGGAATTCGCGGTCATTTCCGGCATCGAACCGGAGCCGCTGCAGAAAGCATGGGGTGATTTCAAACCCGACCTGACCACCCTCCACCAGCTCGCCGAGAACCACGAAGAGGCGGTGAAAATCTTCAATATCGTGGACTGGCGCTGACCTGCCAGCCGAGGATCCAGCCAACTCGCGAAGCATGGTTCCGACGGGAGCCGTGCTTCTTCGCGCTTTTCCCCCTTCCCGATGATCCGCAGCCTGACGGTCTCGCCCTCACTCGTTGCCTGGCGCGCGCTGGCCTGGCTGGGCGGCATCGCGCTCCTGCTGCCGATCATCTATCTTCTGCTCGGGCTGGTCGCGCCCGTCGATCCGGAAAACTGGAGCCACGTCCGGGAATACCTGCTCCTGCCGGCCTTGGGAAGCTCGCTCCTCCTCGCCCTGTGCGTTGGCCTTCTCGCGCTCCTTTTCGCGCTGCCAGCCGCGTGGTGCGTCGCCAACTTCCGCTTCCCCGGGCGCTCCGTGCTTTCCGTCCTCCTGGTGCTCCCTCTCGCCGTGCCGCCCTACGTCGCCGCCTACGTCAGCACCGAGGCGCGCGAGGCCTTCGCCCCCGTCCTTGTCGGCGTGCGGAGAGAGTTCGGGGTCGATGCCTTCCTCCTCCTCGAGCAGGTGCACCGCTACGGCTGGCTCGCGGCGATGCTCGCCGCGGTGCTCTACCCGTACGTCTTCCTGGCCGCCCGCGCCGCATTCGGCGGCCGGGGGTGCCGGCTCGGCGAGGCGGCCCGACTTTTGGGTGCCGGGCCGTGGCGGGGATTCTTCACGATCAGCCTTCCGCTCGCGCGCCCGGCGCTGGCGGCGGGGTTGTTCCTCGTGACCATGGAGGTGCTAAACGACTACGGCGCGGTGCTCCACTTCGGGGTGGACAACATGACCACCGCCCTCTTCCGCACCTGGTTCGGGCTCGGCGACCTGCCCAGCGCTCGGCGGCTGGCCGCCTGGACGCTCGTTGGCGTCTTCGTCCTGCTGGCCCTCGAGCGTAGCCAGCGCGGGCGCGCGAGCTTCGACAACCGGGGCGAATCCACCGTCCCGCTGCGCGCATGCTCGCTGCGGACCTCCGCGGCGTGCTGGTGCGCGTGCCTGCCGCCGGTGCTGGTCGGGCTGGTCTATCCCGTCGTGACGCTGCTGCACTGGCTCCGGCTCACTGGCAATGATTGCGATTCCATGGAAGGCCTGTTGCGGGCGGGTGGCCACAGCCTCGCCCTCGGGCTGGGGGTGAGTGGCTGCTGCCTGCTCTTGGCGCTGCTCGTCATCGGCGTCACGCGGTTCTGCCGCGGTGCCGAGCGGCAGCTCGGCGCCGCCACCTCGATCGCGGGCTACGCCTGCCCCGGCGCAGTGCTGGCGGTCGGCGTGCTCGGGATCTCCGCTGCGCTCCGCGAGAAC
>CAZKYJ010000054.1:0-8364 GCA_964556355.1 uncultured Verrucomicrobiales bacterium
CTCTGCTAGTGGCCGGTGGGAAAGCGCGAACCGGCGGGCGAGCTGGCGCCGGTAGGGGCTCGGGCCGGCCTTGGGGAGTGCCGCGAATTCCTCCGGAGCGGCGATGGCGATCGGCGCTGGGGCGGGCGCTGACGGCGGGGAGGCGGCGGGTGCCGGGCGCCTGAGCTCGTCGGCCCGGAGGGCGATGTGGGCGACGAGCCAGCCACTGGCCAGGCCGCAGACGACGGGGAGGAGCCAGCGGAGAGCCATCATGGTTGGGGAGCAAGACCGCTGGCGGCGAAGCGTTTTTTGTGGGACTCGGGGAGGGCTTCGACCCAGGAGCGGGCCGCGTCGGGAGCCACGCGTGCCCAGGCTTCCACGAACTGCCGGACATCGCCGTTCTGGTAGGAAGCTTGGTCGGAAATGAGGTCGGCGGCAAGCACGGCAGCGGCGGGGTCTGACCAGGTGCTCCCGGCCAGGATTCCGCCCAGCAATGAATCGAGCCGTCCGGGATCGGTGATCCGACCGACGACGGCGAGCGCCGCGGCGGGATCCTCCCGGGAGACGGCTTCGGCGGCGGTGCGCAAGAGGGACGCCGACCAGGTGGCAAGGCGTTCCTCGTGGGCAAAGTAGGCGAAGGCGCGGAGGGGATCTCGGGTGGCCCAGTTCCAGTAGATGTCGTAGCGGGCGGTTTCCCGTTGGGGTGGGTTGGTCAGGATATCGACCCGCTCGAGCGCGGCGACGGGATCGCGTTCCCCGAGGGCGTCCAGCCCGCTGACGATCAGCTCGTCGCGCTGGACGAGATCCGGCAGGGTAGCCAGGTGGGCGAGAGCGGCATCCGGCTCGCGGGTGATCCAGTGCCGGCTCGAACGCTTGAGCAGCTCGTCGAACCAGTTCGGGCGATCGGTGCCGATCCGGTCGGCCACTTCGAGCGCGTCGATGGGATCCGTTTTTTCCGCGGAATCGATGAGCGGGTAGGCGAGGAAGCGGAGGTCGTAGGCGCTCTCGGCGCTGGCGAGCCAGCCGAGGGCGGCGTCGCGGTCGATGGCGGCCCAGGTTTGGAAGGCACCCTGCAGCGGGTAGTAGCCGAGCAGGCCTGGAGCGAGCCCGTTGGCGGCGTTGGTGGCGCCGGTGGGATCGAGTTCCGCCCAGCGGGCATAGGTATCTTGCCCGATCTCGAAAAGACGGTCATTGCTGGCAGTGTCATGCAAGAGGTCGGCGACCGCCTGAACCTCGGCGAGATCGAGCCCGAAGATGAACCGGCGGAGGGCGCGTTCCGCGGTGATGTCGGGATCCTCGGTGGATTGCAAATGCTCGAGCGCATCCCGCACCAGACCGATGTCGAACGGTTGCCGGGCGGGTGCGGAGGCGGAGGGCGTGGCAGTTCCGGGTACGGTGGGGGGCGCGACGGCAGTGGCGGCCGAACCGGGTTCGTTAGCGATCTCGAGGGCGATGGGCACCGCCGCCGAAGCGGCGAAAAGCCCGCAGGCCACGGTGGTGCCCGCGAGCGCCGAGACGGTGGTGGTGGTGCCCGCTCCCGATGCCGCCGTGGTGACCGATGCTTTCCAGGCGGGTGGTGCGCCCTCGACGAGGCCGGGGCCGAGCGCCGCGACCAGCGATGCGGTGGAGAGCGAAACGCCCTTGGCCGCCAGGCGCCGGGAAAGTTTGGCCACTGCCCGCGCGCCGCGTTTCTGGGCGGCCTCGGGGCTGGTCCCGATGGCTGCCGCCACCTCGCGAAATGGTTTCTCTTCGAGAAAATGGAGAAGGAGGACGTCGCGGTCGAGCCGGGGGAGTCGGTCGAGGGCGGCATCGATGTGGGGCCGAAGGTGCGACCACACGTCGGCTCCCGAGCTCTCGGACTCGATATCGCGTTCCGCCCCGTAGCGCTCGAGGCTGCGCTGGTAGGTCGCGCGCTGCCGGAGGGCTTTCAGGGACTCGAGCAAGGTGGCGCGGTGGAGCCAGCCGGCGAGCGGGCGGCCGTCGGCGAGCTTGGCCGCCTTCCGCGAGGCGGAGAGGAAGACGTTTTGCGCGACCTCATCGGCAAGTGCCGGATCGCCGGTGCGGCGGCGGGCGACGCCGCGGACGAGACCGCCGTAGCGATCGACGAGCGCGCGGAAGGCGGATTCGTCCCCCGAATCCGCGAAGCGGTGGAGGAGATCGGAGTCGGATGTAGCGGTGAACGGGCTCGGCATGGGTGGCTTTCATGAAGAACCTCCCACGCGGCGGGGTAATCGGACAAGAAAATTGCGGGATGTCGAAACGGGGCGGAACGATGTCGTCTCGGCCAGGGCGATGGATGCCCCTTGCCACCGATTCCGATGCGCCACGATGCGGGAGCGAGCGCGACTGATCCGCGCCGGGCGCGGAAGGTCACCGATCCCGGGTGGGCTCGCGAGGACGGGTGGGTGAGAGACTCTCCCGCCAGCGTCCAAAGACCATAAGACGTTCAGATATGGATCGCGTGTCCGAACGCCGTGCCGGTGGCCTCGTGGATGGCCTCGCTGAGCGTCGGATGGGCGTGGATGGTGTTCTCGATCTCCTCGGTGGTCGCTTCCAGGCTGATGGCGAGACCCATCTCGGCGATGAGTTCGGTGGCGCCCGCGCCGATGATGTGGGCTCCGAGGAGTTCGCCGTGCTGCTTGCCGAAGATGAGCTTGACGAAACCGTCGGGATCGCCCACGGCCAAGGCGCGACCACTGGCTTGGAAGGGGAACTTGCCGATGGCATAGTCGATGCCCTGCTCCTTGGCGGCGCGCTCGGTGAGGCCGACGCTGGCGACCTCGGGGTGGCAGTAGGTACAACCGGGGAAGATGGTCACCTTCCGCGGCTTGTGGCCGTCTTTGAAAAGCCCCTCGACGCACTGGACGGCCTCGAAAGTGGCCACGTGGGCCAGCCACGGCGGACCGATGATGTCGCCCGCCGCGTAGATCCCCCCGGCGTCCGTCTGGTAGTCGTCACCGGTCTGGATGTAGCCTCGGTCGAGCTTGACGCCAGCTTCTTCGACCCCGTCGGGGAGGACGGGCTGCACGCCGACCGCCACGAGACACATCTCGGCTTCCAGGGTTTGCTGGTCGCCGCCGTCGCGCGGCTCGACGACGAGGCTAACGCTGCCGTCCTTCACGTCGGCGGAGACGGATTTGGTCTTGGTGAGGAATTTGATGCCCTGCTTCTTGAACGATTTCTCCAACGCTTGGGAGATCTCGGTGTCCTCGACGGGCAGGAGGTTGTCGAGCATCTCGACCATGGTGACCTCGGTGCCGAAGGCGTTGAAGAAGTAGGCGAACTCCGCACCGATCGCCCCGGCGCCGACGATGATGATGCTTTTCGGGCGCTCTTTTAGCACCATGGCCTCCTTCGATGAGATGACATTCTTGCCGTCGTAGGGCATGAAGGGGAGCCCGCGGGATTTGCAGCCGGTGGCGATGAGGATCGAGGTTGCCTCGTGGGTTTCCTTCTTTCCATCGGCGTCGGCCACTTCGACCTTGCCACCGCCCAGGACGGTCCCGGTGCCGCGGAGGTAATCGACCTTGTTCTTCTTGAACAGGAACTCGATCCCGCCGGCGAGTTTGTCGGACACGTTGCGGGAGCGCCCGATCACCTTCGACCAGTCGAATCCCACTTCGCCGTCGATCTTCAGCCCGAACTCGGCCGCGCGGTGGGCAACATCGTGGTAGAGCTCGGCGTTCTTGAGGAGCGCCTTCGTGGGGATGCAGCCCCAGTTGAGGCAAGTGCCGCCGGCGCGGTCATTTTCGACGCAGGCGACTTTCTTGCCGAGTTGGGCGGCACGGATGGCTCCGGCGTACCCGGCAGGGCCGCCACCGATGACGATGAGATCGTATTTCATGATGGAAAGTTCTAGTGGGCTAGCAAAGGCGGGAACCCCGCGGGTTCAACGGTGGAGTTCGTACAAAAATTGACCCCGCCCAGCGATGTTGCCGGAACGGGGTCGGGATTGAAAGCTTTTTCTACGGGATCAGCCTTTTCCTTTGAGGAAAGGGAGACCGGTGCGTTCATTTTCGACGACGACTTTATCGTCGGGCAATGCGTCTACGGCACCGTCTTTCACCTCGCCCGCGAAGAAGTAGAGCCGGGTCACATTGCCGTCCTTCCGTTTCTGTTCGCGGAGGTGGAGGTAGTAAGTCTTGCCTGATTTTTTGCTGACGACGCTGTATGCCATGAGTTCTCGGTCCCTTCTGGTTCGGTGGTGGATCGTTGTGACGCTGACCGACCGCCAGGTCGCATCACTCGCAGCCATCGGGTGGGTCACCCCACTATCTGGTCACGGATGTGACCCCGAAGTCAACAGAAATCTGTCAGCGGGCGTGGCGGGTGCTAGATCAGGCCGGCCTTGCGGAGCGTGACGAATGCCCCGTTTTTGGAGACGGTCTTGAGGGCGCGGGCGGTGAGCTTGACGCGCACGAAGCGACCGAGCTCCGGCACCCAGATCCGCTTGTTGCGAAGGTTGGGGGAGACGGTGCGCTTGACCTCTTTGACGTGGTTCAGGCCGATGCCGCCCTTTTTCTTGGCGAGACCGGAGTGGTGGATGGTGTTGCCGCGGCGGGGATGGGCGCCGGTGATACTGCAGACTTTGGCCATGGCGGTAGGATCGTTGGAAAGTGGAAATTTAAACTGGTGGGCGCGGATTTTCGCGTGAGGAGCAATGTAATAGCGCAAGATCGGTTATGGTCAAATGGATTTGGGGTTCCTTGGCGCCCGACGGGGGCGGCCCCATCCCCCGCCGCCCCGGAGGGTCAGTTCCCTGAATAGCTGTAGGTGCGGAGGTAGAGCTTGATGTCGGTGACGGATTTGAGGAATCGGTCGAGGCCTTCGCTGGGGTTGTTCAGCAGGGTGCGGGCGGGAACGACCAGTTTCCAGCCGGTGTTCCAAGCGCTGCGGCCGACGAGCCGGCGGTTGGTGAAGGTCTCGGGGATTGAGCTGAAGAAGAAGGCGGGGTCGTCGACGGCGCGGAACGCCTGGTGCTTGCGGGGGATGAGGAAGTCGTTGCCGAGGGTCTCGTTGCCCGTCCAGATGGTTTCCGGGTTGAAGGGGATGCCGCCGATATTGAATGGCAAGGGCATGGCGAAGTCCTGCACGGCGTAGCTACGGGTCGTGGAGATTCCGCCGCCGAGGGGTGGGGTGCGCAGAACGTCGGATCCGGTGGCGATAAGGTAGACGTAGGGGGTGGCACTGAGGGCGTTGGGGTGCGCGGTGGCGGGACCTCCAGCCCCCGGGATGCCCTCGGCGTAGGGATCCATGCCGACGTAGCCCTCGAAGACGGTGCCGACACTGTGGACCTTGGTCGCGAAGCTAGTCGGGCTGAAGGCGTGGTCGCCTCCGGCCAGAGGGCTTCCGAAGAAGTTTAGCCCATCGATGATACTGGAAGAAAATGGGATGATGATGCCGGGGACGGGGGCGTCGTCGGGGTCGAGCTGCAAGCAGTGGGTCGCGACGTCTGCGTCGCTACGCAGGTCGGGGACGATGAGGGACTGCAGCTGTTCGCGCCAGGTGAGGTCGGCGAGGGCGTCGTCGTTGGCGTCCGTGTTCCCATCGGTGGACGCGACGTCGGCGGGGATGCGGTAGAGTTCGTGGCGGAGGCTGAAGACAGTGCCATACGGGTCCGGGTTGTTGAAGCCGAGGCGGCCCTCGACGGCGGACCAGTCGGCGTCCAGCCGGGCGAGGAGACCGGAGAGGCCGGGGTCGCCGGTCTGGCTGGCGCCGAAAATGGGCTCGCCGTCGTCATTGCGCAGGCCGAGGGCGCGGGAGGCGACGATGTCGGCGAGGAAGTTGCCGCCCGCCGTCGAGTCGAGGAGCCCGGTTTCGTAGTCGTAGGCCTTGGCCGTGAGGTAGGTGTAACGCGCGGCCCAGTCGAGGAGCGTCTGGTACTGCTCTAGCGCTTCGCTGCGGAAAGCGCGGAAGGCGACGTCGCGGGTGCGGTAGCCCTGGGTGACGGCAGCGGCGCGGCGGCGGAAGATCTCGCGGTCGGCCTGCATGCGGCCGCCCCGTGCCACGAGGTTCTCGAATTGGGTCTGGCTCCGGTAGACGGCGAAGAGGGCCTGGTCGACCGTCGAGCTGGTCTGGTACCAGTTGTAGTAGGAGGCCTGGAGACCGGCGGCCATGCGGAGGTAGCTTTCCGGGAACCCGGCGCTGGCCAAGCGGATCCCGAGGTTGTCGGAGATGAACGCGCCCTCGACGCCGAGGGAGTCGATGCTGGTGTTGAGCGCCAGCCTCGTGATACCGGCGGTGGTGGTGGCGATGGCGAGCGCGGAGTTCGTCAGGGTGCGCGGGATCGGCCCGGGGTCGGTGAAGGTGCCATTGGACGTTCCGGCGATGAGGCCGAAGAGCTGAGGGATCCCCTGTTTGGTCACATCGGCGAAAGCGTTGAAAGTCTCGAACCCGGTGTCGATGGTGCGGATAATGGCCTGGAGCCCGGCCGAGCTCGCCCGCAGGGCGCGGAGCTCGTCGCGCGTTTCCCTTGAGATGCTCTGGGTCTCCTCAAAGGTGGCGATGGCCTCGTTGAAAATGCGGAGATCGGCAAGAAATGCCTCGCGGGCACGGGCGTAGTCGTCGAAGCCGGCGGAGAGGGATTCGCGGTTCGAGGCCAGCTGTTGGAGGGCGATCTGGATCTCGCCGATGACGCGGCGCGCGCCGGCCTCCGGGGGGGCGTACTGGATGAGGCTGTCGGGATCCAGGCTGACGGGCATGGTCTCGACCGGCCGGTCCAGGATGGTGGCGAACTCGTCGGGGTCGTCCGGGGTGTAGGCGCGGGCGAGGTAGCTCGGGACGTCGAGGGAGAACTCGACCGGCTCTTCGGGGAATGGATCCGTGATGAGCGAGACCTCGTCGATGAAGAAAAAGCGGAAAAGGTCGGGACCGTCGTAGCCTTGAGGGTAGGTGCGGCCGGGACCGATATCGCCGGCGTAGGGCGTGCCGTAAAGGGCGCGGAGGCGCGTGTCGTAGGACCGTTCTTCATTGAAGACTGCGGTGGCCAGATCGTCGGCCTGGTTCTCCAAGGAGCGGAGGAGGCGGGTGCTGGCGGTGGCTTGGTCGAAGGTGTCGAAGGCGTTGCCGAGAGAGGCGACGGCACGTTCGTAGACCTGCTCGAAGTGGCTCTGTCCGTCGGCGAGGTCGGAGGGGCTGATGTCAAAAAGAAGGCTGTCCGCCCCGAGGCCGAGGGGGTTGAGGAAAGCGTTGGCGTTGTCGGCCGCCGTCTGGAGCGCCTCGGCGGTGGAGGCGATATCGTCGAGCTCGGGGACGGTCGTGCGGTCGATGCGCTGGATGCCGGTGTTGGCGCTGTCCTCGGCGGGGAGGAGGGCGTTCGTGGTCACCCAGTTGAAGTAGGCGCCCTGGGCACCGCGGGCGGCCCACTCGTCGAGTCCCCAGTGGCGGGTGCGCTCGGCGGAAGTGGAGCGGCCGTCGCGGAAATTCTCGTTCGGGTTCGAGCCATCGCGGAAGTGGGACCAGCCGCCTGACCGGTCGTCGGTGTGGGACTCGCGGTGGACGAGGCCGGTGACCTGGAGGGCGGTGCGGGCGGCGCGGGCGGCGGCGGTGGCGAGCTTGCGTTCGTCGAAGTAATCTACTTGCACGGGGACCCCGAGAACGTTGACGGCCTCGACGCGCGGGGCCCACGTAAATTCGGGGTCGGTGAGGAGGCGGTAGTAGTTGGTCGCGGCGGTGAGGTAGTGGCCGTAGGCGTCGCCGTGGCCCTGGGGGAACTGGCGGGCGGCGTCGGCGGCATCGATGGTGCCGTCGGCGTCGATCTCGGTGCGTTCGCGGATGTTGTAGTTGAGGGCATAGATAACCTCGCCGGCGGTGATTCCGCGGGTGTAGTTCCAGTAGAGGCGGTTGTAGCTGGGCGAGAGCTCGACGCCGGGGGCGAGGCGGTCGTCGCGCCCCCGGAGGAGGCCGAGTTCCTCTTCGAGCAGGCTGGCGGCCTGCCCTTGAAAGGCGAAGCGGGCGGTGGCGGTCTCGCGGAAAACCGACTCGAAATCGACGGCGATCGAAGAATCGGCAACCGATCCGATGGCCTGGGCGTCGAACGCGATGGTCGGGTTGGCGGCGTCGGCGAAGGCCTCGTCGCCGAGGATGGTGTAGAGGTCGGCGAGGTAGCCGGTGGCGAGGAGCAGGGCGTCGTTGGCCGGGCCGTAGTCGGTGGCTGGGGTGCCGTTGATGCTGATGTCGATGCCGCGGTTGAGGACGGTTTCGTAAATCTCGATGAGGCCGAAATCGTCAATGTTATCGAGGTTGAGGGCGATGTTCCCCTCGAAACGGCGGCCGGCTTGCGAGAGGATGCTGACGTTGGTGTCGATGCCGTTGTTGAAGAAGTCGGTGATGCGCTGGTTGAACGGGTTGATCCCGGCGAGGACGCGGCGGATGTAGCCCTCGACG
>CAZKYJ010000054.1:8374-12796 GCA_964556355.1 uncultured Verrucomicrobiales bacterium
ACGAGGGCGGCGTCGGTCCACTCGGACCACCCTTCAACGCCGCCGGCCCGGACGGGGTGGGACGGGTCGACGGGGCGGTAGCGCATCGTCCAGTAGTTGTCGGCCAGCGAGAGGAGGGGCGGGCTGCCGCCGACGATGAAGACGTTGGTGAAGGGCGCGCCGTTGGGGACGATCCACCCGGGGCCGGGGCTGTCGGCGTCCGGATCGATGGCGGGGGCGAGGCCGCCGACGGGCGGTTGGTAGCGCCACTGGAACTCGTAGTCGGCGGTCTCGCCGGCAAAATCTCCGGTGTGGCGGAGGGTGACCTGTTCGTCGAGGGGATTGGACGAGGTGATCACTCGTGCCATGCCGCGGTGGAGTCCGCCGCCGACATAGATGATCTCCACCGAGACGGGTTCCCCGGGGGGCGTGAAGGCCTCGCCGTTGCCAAAGACGAGGGTCAGGTAGCCCGAGCCGCCACCCACGGGGGTGAGGGCGTAGCTGTCGACGGCCTGGTCGTCGTCGGTGATGGTGGCCAGCTCCTGGGCGCCGAAGCTGAGGTCACCGCCGGGGGCAGGGATGTAGGTTCCCGGGCGGTCGGGGCGCCCCGGAAGGCCGACATCTTCGATGAAGCGTTCTACGGTGGTGGCAAGGGCGTCGACGGTGGCGTCCCACGCGGGCTTGTCGGGGTCGGTGTCCGCGGTGAGAGCGCGAAGGGCGGCGAGGTCCGTATCGCTGAGAACATTGAGCAACAGGTAGGACTCGCCGACGATTTCATCGACGAACTCGCCTGCGAGAACGAGTTCCCCTGCAGGTCCCGCGTTGGGATTGAAGGTGAAACGCTCCCGCAGGTGGGGCGGGAGGTTCTGAAAGAACGTGCGCCCGCCCCGGGATTCGGTGATGGTGCTGACCGGCAGGGTGGAAAGCCCCTGGAAGTCCAGGCGGACGGCCTTGGCGCGCGTCGGGTCGTGGAGGACGCCGCTGGCGAGGTCTCCCGCCGGGTCGTTCGCGCGGGACTGTTCGTAGAGGATCTCGGCGCTCGACTGGCCGCGCACGGCGGGGAGGCCGAACTTGGCTTCGGTCAGGGTGTCGGCGAATTCGAGGACGGGGACGTCGGGGATATCGGGATCGTTGAATTCGGGCTGGGCGGGGTCGATGAGCTCCGGCCAGACCGGCGTGAAACGGATGTCGATAGGCCGGTTCTCGAAGCCGCCGCCCGCCACCGGGTTGCGGAGGTAGGGCTGGAGGGCTCCGACGGGAGGGGGGGCGACGCCGGGGAAGGCGAAGCTGGGTTGCGTGCGGTAGTAGAAGCGCATGGCCAGTTCCGGGCTGCCTCCGGCGTGCGGGCCGCGGTAGATCCAGGTGTCGCCATTGCGATCTTGGAAGGTGAAGCGGTCGTAGAGCGCGGGGCTGCCCTGGCTGGCCGGGAGGTCGTTGGTGATGACCTCTTCGTTCAGGCTCACGCCGTTCGCGTCGAGCGGGAGCGGGAGGAGCGAGAGGGGGGCGGGGCCGATGACGCGGGTGCCGGCCAGGGCGGGATAGTCGAAGGTGATTCCTTCGGTCGGCTTCTCGCGGAGGACCCTGAAGACGCCGACGGAGGTGCGTCCGTCCGCGGGGTTTTCGTATTCGGTCAGGACGTAAGGCTCGGAGCTGGTGGCGGGGGCGTTGAGATCGTCGCGCAAGGCGTAGGCGCGCCCGGCGAGCATGAGGGCGTGTTCCTCGTTGGGGTTGAAGCCGGGGGCCGCGGGATCGTTCTGGAAATAGATGCCGCCGAGCGCTTCGGGGGGGGCGAGATCGCCGGAGCCGGCGTTGCTAGCCATGACGATCTCGCGCGGCTGATCCGGCCAGGCGACGGAGTAGCCGGCCACGATCTCCGGCCAGTAGATAGGTTCGAAGTCGGGGGTTGGAGCCGCGATGCGTCGGAGCCAGAAAAGGGTGAGCGCGTCGGAGCCGGGCAGCGCATTGACGGGGATGACCTCGCTGCCCACCTCGGCGGCGGGGAGGTCTTCGGCCAGTGGGTCGAGGTAGGCGCCCTGGTGGAAGGCGTCTCCCTCGGACGCGAGGACGTAGGCGGCGCGGCTGATATCGTCGCCGAAGCCGGGGGGTGGGGTCGCCCGCTGGCCGACGTCGAGGTTGCCGGTGAAGGCGGCCCGCAGGGCGGGAGGGAAGCTGGCAAACTGGTCGTGCCGGGCGCTGAGGACGCGCTGGTACCAAAACCGGTCGGCGGATTGCAGGAGGATGAGGGAGCGGTTCCGCCCGTCGGGGCCGGGGTCGACGACGCGGAAGCGGGCGAGCTCGAGTTCCGCTTCGTTGAGGGCGTCCTGGTAGATGAGAGTGGGCGTGTTGCTCCCGTTGAGATCGATGCTGATTTCGGTGCTGTCGCCGGCGAGAGGCAAGGCGTTGAGAGCGAAGGCCGCGGGGTCGACCGGCCACGCGAGCTGGTAGGAATTGCGGAAGCGTGGCCATTCGGTGCCCAGAATGCCCGGCTCGCGCCAGTAGACGAGGACGTCGTTGGGGTTGGTGGTGAGGCGCTCGGCAAAGTAGGCGGGGGTTTCATCGATGGGGCGGTTGGCGACGAAGGGGGTCGCTTGGCCGAGTCCGCGGCGGACGTCGGCGACGAGGGTGAGGTCGCCATCGACGGGCACCAGTCGGTCGCCGAGGAAGGTATTGACGAGGAACGAGGTGGCATTGGGCACGGGCTCGGCGAGGACATCGACGACCTCGATGCCGAGCGAGATGCGCGAGCCGGGGATGGCGGCCCCGGGGCGCACGGAACCGAGAAACTCCATGAGGATGCGCCCCTCGACGAGCTGGGCGCGCAGGGTATTGGAGCCGGGCACGGAATCGAGCCAGAACGTGCGGCGCTCGGGACCGGGGGCGGTGGGAATCTCGGCGGGGAAGCGCTCGCGGTAGGCGATGTGGGCGTCCTCGATGCCGGCCGGCAGCGGGACGACCGGTCCGGTGAAGGGGACCTCGGTCCAAAAGATGCGGCGCGGGCGCCGCGAGGATACCGGGGAGACGATGTAGTCCCGGGTCTCCAGTGTAAAGTTCCCGCTGGCGTCGGCGAACTCCGAGCGCCAGACGACCTGAACCGCGCCGGACTCCGAGGCGAAAACCTGTTCGGCGTGCGGGCTGAAGTAGTAGCGCGGCACGGTTCCGGGGGGGATGGGCGTGACGAACCCGTCGGCGGTGCGGACGACCTCGCCGGTGCCGAGGGGGGGGGCTCGGAACCCGGTAATGGCGGGGGGGGGGATCACGTCGCCGAAGCGGAAGTCCGGGATCCCGGCGGAGAAGGACGCACCGATCACGGCGCGGCGGAGGCGGAGCCCGCCGCTGGCCGCGACGGGTTCGGCAGAGGCGGAGTCGAGGCCGCCGGAGGTGGCGGCGGCGGAGGCGAACTGACCGGGGGTCGCTCCCGGAGCCGAAGGTGGTCCGCCTTCGGAGAGCTGGTTAGTGATGTTGACCTTGAGCGCGGCGACGGCGGGAAGCGCCGCGGTGAGGAAGGCGGCGGCGACCAGGATCGGCGAGCGTTTCACGGGACGGGAAAATATCGGGGGACTACTTGGCGAGGAAGAGCGCTTCCAGGCGTTCGAGGCGTTCCCTGAGTTCGGCGTTCTCTTTCCCGAGGGCGTCGAGTCGTTTGGCCTGGTCGGCGATCACCGCGTGTTGCTCTTGGATGGCGCCGATGGCCACAGTGCCGAGGCCGGAGTAGTCAAGCGAGAGCGTGTCGCCGTGGCTGACGAGTTCCGGGAGCTGCTCGTCGACGTCCTGGGCGATGAACCCGAGGTGGGGCTCGGATCCGGCCTCCTCGGTTTTGAAGAGGAAGCGCACCGGCTCGATGGCCAGCGCCTTGGCGAGGAGACCGGTGGCGGGGGCGATGTCTTTCTTGAGCCGGATATCGCTGGGTCCTTCCCAGATGCCGCCGCTATTGAGGCGGGCGGCCAGGGTGTTGGTGTTTTGGCGCATGACGAGGAAGCCCGCGAGGTCGTGGCCGAGACCGCCGGTGCGACCCCGCACGCTGCGGAACTCGAAAGGGAAGTCGACGCTGAAAAAGGAGGCGCGGATCTCGTTGCCGTTGCCCCCCGCGCTCGGGGCGAAAAGTCTGAGGAGAGTGCTGGTGCCGCTCGCGAAGTTCATGTCGTCGGTACTGAGGCTGCCGTTCTGGACGTTGCCGGTCGTGATGGTATTCGCAGCCACGTTTCCGCCGGTGACGGTGTTGTTGGCGATGTCGCTGCCGGTGATCGACCCGTTGGTGATCTCCGCCGATCCGACCGCGTTGTCGGCGAGGGTCGCCGAGGTCACCGAGTCGGCGGCCAGCTGCGCGGACCCGACGGCCGCCGCGGCGATCTTCGTGGCGGTGACGGCGCCGTCGGCGATCTTCGGGGTGGTGACCGAGCCGTCGGCGATCTGGGTGACGGTGACCGAGTTCGCCCCGAGGTCGTC
>CAZKYJ010000055.1:0-11190 GCA_964556355.1 uncultured Verrucomicrobiales bacterium
GGGGCCGGCCTGAGAAGGCGCCTGCTCGCGGGCGATCTCTTCCGCGGCTACCTCGGGGCCGGCGCCTCCCACGTTTCCGCCAGACGGAAGCCGATCCGGGTCGCATCCCTAATCAGGCATCACCTACCCCGACGGGACGCCGTCGCGAACGGGACCCGTCCCCGCGAGGACGGGTGCAATCGCATCGACCAGCCGGGCGCGCAGCACCCGCCCCGCGTTCATCAGCCGGAGTTGTTCCTGTTCGTAAGCCCGACGCCCGGCTTCGGTCTCAATCTTGATCGGCTGGTAGCCGAGGGAGGTCAGGTCGTAGGGACTGGCGCGCATGTCGATCTCTCGGCAGCGGGTGGAGAACAAAAAACACTCCCAGAGGAGATCGCTCCCGATCCATGGCATCGACTTGAATGCCCATTTGTAGAGGTCCATATTCGCGTGGATGCAGCCCGGCTGTTCGTGGTGCTCCCGGTCCGATAGATCGGGCGCAAACCGGTTCCTCGGACGGGTCGCCGGGGCGAAAAATCGAAAGGCGTCGTAGTGCGTACAACAAAGCGGGTGCGCATCGACAAGGGAATCGATCTCGTCCTGCGGGAGCCGCAACGGTACCGTCTCCCGGTGGCGGATGGCCGCGCCACTGTAGACCATCGCCCACTCGTGCAGCCCGTGGCAGGCGAAGTTGGGCGCGCGATCCTGCGTGGTCATCAGCAGATGGTGGATCCAGCCCAGGTGGTCCCTCCGTCTCGGGGTCAGCTGGCTGAGGTCGAGCCCCCAACACCCGCTACTGCCCCCGTAGGGAGGCCGGCTCAAATAGGCGGGAAGCTGACCGTCGGATAGTTCGAGCGAAATGCCATATCCAGGATGCCACTGCTCGAGTTTTGCGAATGAGAAGCTGTAGTAGGTGTGGAGGAAATCGAATACGGGATGGGACTCGCGTCGGGCCTTCCGCTCGCGTGTCGGCCGCGTCCCGGCGAGCGCCCGGGCGCGGTGCGCGGCCGCCCGCTCCTGCCACTCGGCCGCGGAAAGGATCGTGCGTTCCAAAACCTCCACGATCTTATTTCTTTGTCTCTAGGAAGGCGAGGAGCGAGGCAAGTTCCTCGAGGCTGAGCGCGTTGGCGAGCCCAGGTGGCATCATGGAAACGTGGAGTTCCGCCCGCGATTTGATCTCGGACGTCTCGATCTGGTGCACCTGCCCGACGATGTCGCGCAGCGTGACGCTCTCGGTGGTCTCGGCGGTGATGAAGCCCATCACGAGGGAACCATCGTTTTTGGTCACCTGCCAGCTGGCGAAGCCCTGGGAGATCGACGCGTTGGGTTTCAGGATAGATTCGGCGATCTGCTCCCGGTTCATGATGCCCCCTATCTGCCCCATGTAGGGGCCTTTCGGCGGTTCGTCGGAGGTCAGCGTATGGCAGGCGACGCAACCTTGCTGGGTGAAGAGCTTCTCGCCCAACTTCGCGTCTCCTTTCACCTCGCCGACCCCGATGATGACATCCTCGATCGACATCTCTCCGACACCGCCTTTCTTCGAGGCGATGGCCTTCAGATCAACCGTCGGGCCGTCGTCGACGGTGGTCTCGGCCGCTATCTCGATACCTTCGAATCCGCTGCGGTTTTTCGTGGCGTGATAGGCGATGAGGTTTTGGGTGGCTGTGTCTGCCGAATCGTAGGTGGACCGGATGAAATCTTCGATGGTGGCCGTCATCTCCCAGTCTTCGGGTTTGTAGTAGGGGCCCCGGGTGTCGGGGCGCGTGCCCCACCACCAGTCCCCGGCATAGGGAGCCTCTTTCTGGGCAAGACGGAGCAGGGTCTCGTAGGCGGCGTCCCTCTGCCCGGGTATCAGCGATGCCATCTTTTTGAGAAGCCCTTCCACGGCGGTTTCCGTATGCAGGTTCTTCAGCGCCCAAAGTGCTCCCGCGGTGTTGTCGCCTCCCACCGCATCGACGCACTCGGAGTCGGCGCCCAGAGCAACGAGCGCCTGCACGGCGAGATGGGGAATGAGCAGCGGTGAATTCGGTGTGGCGTGTGGCCCTTCCGCCTTGCCGTCGCTGCCGGGGGCGGCGCTGGCGATGAGGAACCGCGCCGAGCCCTTACCTTTCGATCCTGGGGTGAAGCCGACACGCCCTTGCAGGCGAGAGGCCTTGCTCATCGTGTTGTAGTGGATGATCGAATCGGCGTGGCTCCCGATGCCGTGGGCGACGGCGTTCCCGTCCGCATCTTTCAGCGGGGCTCCGGTGCAGTCAGTATTCGCCCCGACCTTCCCCCATCCGGATTCCGCCGCTTCCCAATTCGGCTTTCCGGACTTCTTGCTTCTCCACTCGAGCAACGGTGTCTCCGATCCGTCCGGTGCGACGATGGTGGGCTCGAACCACGCGACATGATCGTCGCCGTTGCCGTCCTCGGTCGCTTCCGCGATGAGATAGGTGTCGTCGTAGTGGCCGATATCGACATCGAACTCCACGGTCTCGCTCCCGCGGATCACGCCGGAGTCGAAGGCGATCTCGGGAGCATCGACCGTCACCTTCTGGCGCTCGGGCGCCTTGCTGGCCGCGGCGAGCAGCGCCGGGGCGGCGGAGCGGTCGCCAAGCCGGCCGAGCGCTACGGCGGCGGCGGCCTGCTGTCGGGGGGTGCCCGACTCCAGGGCGGCGACGAAAGGTGCGGTGGTCAGGCCTTCGAGCTGAGATCTCCGGTCGGTGGCGGCACGGAGCGCAAACTCGCGGAGCGACGCATCGTTGGCCAGTTCGACGAGCTTCGGGTTGGCGGCGGAGCCGAGGAGTTGCTTCAGCGTAAAGATGGCCGCGACCCGTGAGTAGAGTTCGGCCGCAGCATCTTGCGCGATGGCAAGCACCAGCGGGGCATAGCGTTCGTCGGCCTGCCGGACGATCTCTTGCGATGCCGCGAAGCGCGCGACGGCGCTTTCGGAGCGGAGCATCGCAACCAACTCCGGCGCCTTCAGGGTCGCGACGTCCTCGAACGGTTCGTAGCGGAAGCCTTCCGGGACGACGCGCACGACATAGCCCTTCTTCGGATCACCTTTGTATCCGGCACCCGCCCAGGCGCCGAGCACCATCCGGCCCGAGCCATCGACGTCGAGATCCGAAACCTGATCGACCTGGATAAAGTCTTCGACCTCCTGGGTGAAGGACGGGCCGTCGGGCGTGATCCGGTGGATGTAGGCCTGCTTGCGCCCCCAGTCGGCCATGATGGGATTGTTGTTGTAGGCGTCGGGCCAGGTCGGTTCTTGGAGATACAACGAGCCGACACCCGAGCCGCCGCCGACGTCGACCAGCGCCGGGATGATCTCGTCGGTGAATCCTTTGAAGAGGGTCGGGTAGCCGAACTCGCCGCTCTGCAGGTGGTGGAGGAAACGGACGTTCCACCCCCCGCCGTCGTTCGTGTTTCCCCGCGTGAAAATGTTCATGTAGGGATCGATGGCCACGTCGTAGATGTTGCGCGTCCCGTGGGTGTAGACCTCGAGCTCGGTGCCATCCGGGCGCACGCGGACGATGCCCCCACCGAGCATGTTGAGCGTCGTGCCGTCGGTGCCCTTCGCTTCGGGGAAGCCGAAATCGCCCACGGCGATGTAAATCCAGCCATCGATGCCCATGCGGATCCCGTTGGTCGAGTGATCGGTCCCCCGATCGCGGATCGAATCGCCGGAGCAGATCCCCGACACAAGCGTCTCGGCCGGGCCGTCGGCAACGCCATCGCCGTCCCGATCTTCGAAGACGGAGAGATCCATTCCGGTAGCCAAACCTTTCGAGTCGTAGACCGTGTGCAGCACGAATAGCTGGTCGCCGAGAGGTTGTAGCCCACGGGGGTGATCGACCTTCGCGTACTCGGTATGCTCGTCCGCCATGCCATCGTTGTCGCGGTCGATGAGACGGACGATCTTCCCTTGGCCGGGGCCTTTCCCGAGCGATCCCAACAGGTCGACGCCGACGTAGACTTCGCCCGTCGGCGCACAGGCGAGGCAAGCGGGGCAGGGGGTGACGTCGGCTTCGGAGAACCGGGTGAGCACGAGGTCGTCGGGAACCCTGTCCGCGAGCACGTGGGGAACGGAGGCGGCGAGGGCAAGCGAGGCGAGCGAGGAGATGGTCGGGAAGCGCATGATTCGGGTGTCCCCTTGGCGGGGACTGTCTACAACGGAGTCGGGGGTGCAAACTTTGCACCAAAACGCCCGCGGCCCAAGCGCTACCCGAGGATCCCCTTCACGACTTCCCCGTGCACGTCGGTCAGCCGGAAATCCCGTCCGGAATAACGGTAGGTGAGCTGCGCATGATCGATCCCCATGAGGTGGAGGATCGTGGCGTGCAGGTAGTGGACGTGGACGCGATCCTCCACCGCGTGCATCCCGAGTTCGTCGGTCGCCCCATAGACGCAGCCTTTTTTCACGCCTCCCCCGGCGAGAAGGGTGGAGAAGGCGGTGTGGTGGTGGTCGCGACCCGCAGGACCTTTTTTCTGCACCTGCGAGTAGGGGGTGCGACCGAACTCCCCCCCCCAGATGACGAGGGTTTCTTCGAGGAGGCCGCGCTCTTTGAGATCCTTGATGAGGGCGGCGGCGGCACGGTCGCCGTCGGCGCAGAGTTCGCGGTGGCGCTTATCGTGGTTCGCGTGGGTGTCCCACGGCTGGGTTCCGCCATCCGTGTAGTAGACGGTGACCGCGCGGACCCCGTTCTCCGACAGGCGCCGCGCCAGCAGGCAGGAGCGCCCGAAGGGGGTCTCGCCGTAGCGCTCGCGCACGGCGGTGCTCTCCTTGGAGATGTCGAATACCTCACTCGCTTCCGCCTGCATGCGGAAAGCGGTCTCCATCGTCGCGATCTGCCCCTCCAGTTCGCCGTCGCAGCCCCCCCGCGCCGCGAGGTGCCGGCGGTTGAGCGCTTCCACAAAACCCATTTGCTTCCGCTGCTCAGCGTGTCCGAGACGGCTGTTCTTGATGTTCGCGAGGAGCTTGTCCACCGCCATGTCCTCGGTGTAGACGTTGGTCGCCTGGTTGGAAGCCGGGAGGAAGGCGCTGCTCCAGAGTGCCGGGCCGACCACGATCTGCCTGCTCGGGCGGAGGACGACGTAGCCGGGAAGGCTCTCGTTCTCCGTGCCGAGGCCGTACATCAACCACGATCCCAGCGACGGTCGCGTCGGCTGGGTGTGACCGGTGTGCATCTTCAAGAGGGCGGGCTCGTGGTTCGGGATGTCGGTGTGCATCGACCGGATGATCGCGCACTCGTCGATGACGCCGGCGAGCTCTGGCATCGTTTCGCTCAGCGCGATCCCGCTTTGGCCATGCCGGCGGAATTCGAGGGGAGAGCCCATGAGCACGGCACCATCCTTCGGCTCTTTGAAGAACGTCCCCGATGGCTTTTCGCCTGACCGACGCACGAGTTCGGGTTTCGGGTCGAACGTGTCCACGTGGGACGGGCCGCCGTTCATGAAGAGGAAGATCGCCCGCTTGGCCGTCGCAGGGAGCGTGAAGGCCTGCGCCTGTGAACCGAGCATCCCGTAGAGCCCGAGGCTCCCGAAGCCCGCCGCCGTTTTCCGCAACATGTCTCGTCTCGTCAGCATCGTTCAGTCGAGGTAGAGGGCTTCATTGGAGAGCATGAGGCCCTGGCTGAAGGTCGCCCACCGGTCATGGCCGGGTCCCAGGTCGGCGACAAGATCGAGGCTGAGCCCCAATTCGGCGGCGTCAGGCTCGCGGCCGAGGATCCATCGGAACGCCGCCGCCACGCGTTCGGTGTCGGGCTCGAGTGGCTCAAGGCGGCGGGCGACGGCTTGCGCGGCGTCCTCGGTGAACGCGCTGTTCATCAGCCAAAGTTTCTGGGTGGGGGTGGTGGTGGTGCTCCGCTGGGCGCAGTGGACGTTCGCGTCGGGGAAGTCGAACTGGTTGAGCGTGGGATCGAGGCTCAGCCGGCTGACCCGTCCGTAGACCGTCCGTTTCCGGTTCTCCGGATCGGAGATCTCCATCGATCGACCACCGCCTGCCTCGAGCAATCCGCCCGCGACCAGCAGGGAGTCCCGGAGCATCTCGACACTCAAGCGTTTGCGGTTTGCCCGCCAGAGCAGGCGGTTCCCCTCGTCGGTCGCCGCCTTGGCCGCATCCACCATCGAGGATTGTCGGTAGGTGGCCGAGGATACGATCTGGCGAACGAGGTGCTTGACCGACCACCCGTTCTCGACAAAATCGACCGCCAGCCAATCCAGGAGCTCCGGGTGCGTCGGGCGCTCGCCGAGCGTCCCGAAATTGCTCGGCGTCCCCACCAGCCCGCGCCCCACCAGCAGCGCCCAGACGCGATTCACCATCACCCGGGCGGTGAGCGGGTTCTCCGGTGCCACCAGTCGCCCGGCGAGTTCCCGGCGGCCGCTCCCTTCCGCAAAGCCGACGGGCGGATCCGGGGACAGCGCCGAAATAAACCGCCGGGGCACGATCTCGCCGGGGAGGTCGGTGTTGCCGCGATCGTAGATCGGGAGGTCGCGAACCTTCCCCTCCTTCACGACGTGGATCGTGTGGAGATTCTTCTTCTTCTCCTCTTCGTCGAGCGTCGACTCGTCACAGCGCCACGGCTCGTTGACGAGTTCGGTGCTCGCGAACACGCCGGCCAGCCCGTAGTAGTCGGCCATCGAGACCGCATCGTACTTGTGGTCGTGGCAGCGCGCGCAGGCGACGGTTAGCCCTAAAAGCCCCCTAGAAAAAACATCGACCCGATCCTCCCACTCTTCCGCCTGCACCGCGAGCCGGCCGCGGTTGTAGTATTTCGGTCCCAACCCGATAAACCCGAGCGCGGGAAGGTCCGCTTCGCTCGCACCGGTAAGATCGGCGGCCAACTGGAGGGTCAGGAATTCGTCGTAGGGAAGATCCCGGTTGAACGCATCGATAACCCAGTCGCGGTAGTGGAAGGCGTTCGGATAAAAGTGCTTCGAATCTTTGCCCACCTGATGCGCCTGATCCTCCGCGTAGCGCGCTACCCCCAGCCACATCGAAGCCATCCGCTCGCCAAATGATTCCGTGGCAAGGAGGTGTTCGACGAGTTCGTCGCCGCTCGCACTGGCGTCCTGGGGGGGCAGTCCCGTCAGGTCGTAGCTCAGGCGCCGCCGCAGTGCCGCGTCCGGCGCCACCGGAGAAGGGGCGAGT
This sequence comes from uncultured Verrucomicrobiales bacterium, assembly GCA_964556355.1. GTDB lineage: Bacteria > Verrucomicrobiota > Verrucomicrobiia > Verrucomicrobiales > DEV007 > CAZKYJ01. Next base: position 7,115 of record CAZKYJ010000055.1, read on the forward strand.
CCGGCGCCTTCCAGCTTGGCGAGGACGAAGCGATCGATCTCGTTCCGGCACCACCCCGCGTCCTCAACTGCCGGCAGCGCCGCTTTGCTCGGGGACCGGAAGGCCCAAAACGTCCGGGCTTCCGCCCAGTCGATCTCGCCCGCGGCGGCGGCCGTAGAAAAGCCACACCCCGTCCAGAGAAAAAGGACCATGATTCGAAGGGATGCCATCGGATGTCCTCTACGCAGCATCGCGGATGGCGCTGTCAGGAAACTCGCTCGGCAAGCTTCGCCAACCGACGCGGGGAGGAACCGCCCGCAGCCCAAGCAATTCTCTTGCACCATGTCCGCACCCGCCACGTAGTCCGCTCCCAGTCCATCGCATGCCACTCGTCTTCCCATCGACCTACCGCCCGCCGTTCGGCTTCCGCAACGGCCACGTGCAGACGGTCTGGCCCGCGCTCTTCCGCCGGGTTCCCGTGGTCACCACGCAGCGTGAACGCATCGACACGCCGGACGGTGATTTCCTGGATCTCGACTGGAGCCCGCAGCGATCGCGGTGGCTTGTCGTCCTGTCTCATGGGCTCGAGGGCGATTCGAGGCAGTCCTACGTCCAGGGCATGGCGCGCGCGTTCGTCGGTCGCGGTTGGGATGCGCTCGCCTGGAACCTCCGCGGCTGCAGCGGGACGCCGAACCGGTTGCCGTACTCCTACCACAGCGGCTCGACCGGCGATCTGCAGGCGGTGCTCGACCACGTCTTCGCGTCCGGCGGCTACGACGAAGTCGCGCTGGTCGGGTTCAGTCTCGGAGGGAATATCACGCTCAAATACTTGGGAGACCGGGCAGGGGACGTCGATTCACGGATCGTCGCCGGAGTCGCCTTTTCCGTCCCCACGGATCTCGCCTCCTGTGCCCAGAAGATGGCGGGGCGGGCACAGGGGATCTACATGCGGCGGTTCATGAATGGCCTGCGGACGAAGGTGCGCGAGAAAATCCGCTCCCATCCCGATCGTGTGACCGATATCGGGCTCGACCGGATGCGGACGTTTCGCGAATTCGATGGTGGCTACACTGCGCCGCTCAATGGGTTTTCCAGTGCCGAGGACTACTGGACGCAGTGCAGCTCGAAGCCGGTGCTCCCCGACATCCAAGTCCCGACACTGCTCGTCAATGCGGTCGACGACCCGTTCTTGGGCGAGGGCTGCCACCCGGGTGCGGAGGCCGGCGCGAACCGTCGCTTCTACTTTGAAAATCCTTATCACGGCGGGCACGTTGGCTTCATGGCGAATCGAACGTGCCGGGAATTCTGGTCGGAAACACGGGCGGTGGATTTTGTCGCGAGCGCCCGCGGCCAGCTCCACTCCGCCCGCTCGAAGCGATGAACCCCAACTGGCTCGGCGTCATTTCGGCAGCCCTGGCGTTCGTCGCTTTCGCCTTACTGTATCGGATCTCTTCACGGACAGATCAGCGGACGCGTATGCTGCTGATGGCAGCTTTCTCCGTCGCTGCGCTGCCCGGGGCAAGTTTCGCTGCCCACTATGCGCACGTCCTTCCGGAGACGGGTTGGTACTATCAATTCCGCAGCGTCGTCGGGACTGAGTTCCTCCTCGTCTTCGTTGGAGCCGCGGGCGGAGTTTGGGCCGCAGTGCTGCCGCGCGTGATGCGGGTTCTCCCGCTGCTGGGCGTTGCCGCCCTGGTCATCGCTCCCGTCATGAAACCATTTGTCGGGCCGCTGCCCGATGGGGCGCTCGATGACGTCTGGGTCGATGGCGTCTGTCTCCAGAGCACCCCATCGACCTGCGGGGCGGCCTCGATGGCCACGATCTTGCGATTTCACGGTTGTACGACCACGGAATCCGAGGTCGCGACGGAAGCGCATTCCTACGCGGGTGGCACCGAGGCGTGGTATCTTGCGCGCACCGCGAGATCGCGGGGGTTCGATGTGCGGTTCGAGTTCGCACAGGGATTTAGAGGTTCCCTCGACCTACCCGCCGTCGTCGGGGTGCGGCTCGGGCAGCTCGGGCACTTTATCCCCATCCTGGCACGCGGGGAGGATGGCTTCCTCATCGGTGACCCCCTGCGCGGGCGAGAGATCCTCACGGCGGAGGCGCTCTTGGAGCGCTACGACTTCACGGGGTTCGCCATGCCCGTCGGCGATTCGGCCGTCGGCAGGCTACGCTAGGATTTCTTTCACGACCCTTGCCGGCTCGACGCCGGTAAGCTTCTCATCGAGGCCGAGGTGCTTGAAGGTAAGGCGTTCGTGGTTGATGCCGAGGCGGTTCAAGATAGTGGCGTTGAGATCGCGGATATGCATCGGGTTTTCGACGATGTTGTAGCAGTAGTCGTCGGTTTTCCCGTATTCGAAGCCGGCTTTAACACCGGCGCCAGCCATCCAGGTGTGGAAGGCGCGGCCGTGGTGGTCTCGGCCGTGGTTGTCGGCGGTGAGCTTCCCTTGCGAGTAGATCGTCCGCCCGAACTCGCCGCCGCAGACGACGAGGGTATCTTCGAGCATGCCCCGCTGTTTGAGGTCGGTGACGAGGGCCGCGCTGGCCTGGTCGATGTCTTTACACTGGTTGCGGAGGTCGCGGGGGAGATTCCCGTGCTGGTCCCAGCCGCGGTGGAAGAGCTGGGTGAAGCGGACGCCGCGCTCGGCCATGCGCCGGGCGCGCAAGCAGTTGGCCGCGAAGGTGCCAGGCTTGCGGGCGTCCTCGCCGTAGAGCTCGAATGTCGATTCTGGCTCGTCCGAGAGATCCATGATCTCGGGGACTTCGGCCTGCATGCGGAACGCCATCTCGTACTGGCTGATCCGCGTCTGGGTTTCGGGGTCGGCAAAACGGTCGTGCGTCTTCCCGTTCAGTGCCGCCAGCGTGTCGAGCATCGAGCGGCGGGCCGCGCGGTCGACCCCCGCTGGGTTGGTGAGATAGAGGACGGGGTCTCCGTTGCTGCGGAACTTGACGCCCTGGTGCTCGGAGGGGAGAAAGCCGGATCCCCAGAGCCGGGAGTAAAGCGCCTGGAGGTTGCCGCTGCCCCGAGAAATCATGACGACGTACGAGGGCATGTTCTCGTTGGCGCTGCCGAGGCCGTAGCTCAACCATGCCCCCAGGCTCGGCTTGCCGGGCTGCTGGCTTCCGGTATTGATGAAGGTGATCGCGGGGTCGTGGTTGACGGCCTCGGTGTTGAGCGATTTCAGGATGGTGATGTCATCGACGATCTTTTTCGTGTAGGGAAGGAGCTCGCTGACCCACGTCCCATGCTGGCCACAACGCTCGAATTCGAACATCGGGGCCACGCAGGGGAAGGATTTTTGGCCACTGGTCATCCCGGTGAGGCGCTGGCCGTTACGCACGGAGTCGGGCAATTCGGTGCCGTGGATGTTCCGCAGCGACTCCTTGTAGTCGAACATGTCGATGCTCGACGGGCCGCCGGACATGAACATGTAGATGATCCTCTTGGCCTTCGGCGCGAAGTTGGGGAATCCGGGGAGGCCACCGGCGCGGGTCAGTTCAGGCACCCTGGCGGCAGGGCTCGCGGAGAGGAGCGACGGGTCGAAAAGCGTGCTGAGCGCGGCGGCGGCGAGACCGTTGCCCGAGCGGAGCAGGAACTGGCGGCGATTGAAATGGTGGAGGGGGGAAGACATGGCGGATCTAGCTCTTGGTGAGGGTCTCGTCGAGGTTCAGGAGGATGGTCGCAACGTTGGTCCACGCAGCATGCAGGGGAGGGGCGAGTGACTCGTCGCGGGCGGATTCGCCAACCTTGAGCAGTTCCGTTGCCGCCTCCGGGACACCGGTGTAGTGGGCCAGCTGCGCCGCGAGCGCCTCCTCCAGCAGGGTGGCCTCGTCGGAATCGGGGCGGCGGCCGGTCACCAGGCGGAACGCGTAGGAGATACGCTCCGCCTCAGGCTGTTGGAGGACGCGCTGCGCGAGGGTGCGGGCGGCCTCGACGAACTGGGTGTCGTTCAAGGTGACCAAGGCCTGGAGCGGCGTGTTGGTGCGGTCGCGCTGGACGGTGCAGGTCTCACGCGTCGGGGCATCGAAGGCGAGCATCGCGGGGTGGGGCGCGGAGCGTTTCCAGTAGATGTACATGCTCTTGCGGTAGAGC
>CAZKYJ010000055.1:11200-12783 GCA_964556355.1 uncultured Verrucomicrobiales bacterium
GCCGTGATCCTGTTCGAAGCGAAGGTTGCCGTTGAGCGAGACCTCGTTCCAGAGCCCCGGCGGCTGGTAAGGTTTGACGCTCGGGCCGCCGATCTTCGGGACGAGGAGGCCGGAGAGGGCGAGCGCCTGGTCGCGGACGATCTCGCCCTGCAGCCGGTGCCGGGGGCCGCGGGCGAGGAGGGCGTTGGCCGCGTCGACGGCGTCGAGCTCGGGCGTATGGCGCGAGCTCTGGCGGTAGGTAGCCGACGTGACGATCTGCCGGAGCGTGCGCTTCACGTCCCACCCGCTGTCGACGAAGTCAGCGGCGAGCCAATCGAGGAGGTCCGGGTGGCTGGGCACGGCGCCCTGGGCGCCGAAGTCGGCGACCGTTTTGACCAGCCCCTGGCCGAAGAGCATCGTCCAGTAGCGGTTCACGGCGACCCGGGCGGTGAGCGGGTTGGCGGGATCGACCATCCAACGCGCGAGTCCGAGGCGGTTGGGCGGGGCGTCACCCGGCAGCGGGGGGAGCGCCGCAGGAACGCCCGGGGCAATGACCTCGTCCTCTTTCGGCGAATCGTAGGATCCGCGATCGAGGATGTAGGTCGGCCGGGCGACGGGACGGTCAGCCATGACCATGGAAGAACTCCGCTGCCCCTCTAGATCGGCAATCCGCTTGGCCACGGCCTCCCGCTCATCGGTGAGCGCGACGTAGGCGGGATCGTGGTGGACGAAATAGTGATCAGCTAGGGTCTGGCTCTGCTCTTCGCTCCGGTCGGCAGGCGGAAGGGCAAAAAGGCTGCCGAGCACGTTCGCACCGATACGGTCGATCTCCGCACCCTCGAGGGCACGGGTGTAAATGCGGACGTCATCGACCGATCCTGTAAATCCGCCACCGGCCGAACGGCTGCCGATGCGCAGCGGTGTCGCGGTCTCGATCGGGCCGGACAGGCCGTCGCTTTCGACGTTGGTCTCGACCCGCTCGCCATCGATGTAAACGTGGAGACCCGAGGCCTTGGCGCTGCCGTCGTAGGTGACCGCGACGTGTTGCCACGTGCCGGGTTTCAGCTTCTCCTTGGATACCACCTTGACGGCGTCGGATGGCCACTGGCTAATGATGTGAGCACCCACTTGCCCACCCTGCGCCCAGAGATCATAGCCCCGGAAGGCGTCGTCGACGTCCATCCGGGCGAGGATCGAGCCATCGGCGGCCTGGCCTTTTGGCGTGCGCACCCAGGCGGCCAGGGTGAATGCGGTGTCGGCTGCGATACGGGCGGGCTCACCGAGGAACTGGGCGCTGGCGGTGGTCGAATCGAAGCTGATGCCCACTTCCCCGTCACGCGGGGCGACGGGGAGCGAGCCGGGCGTGCTGGCCGAAAGGAGGGTGACGGTGTCGATTACGGCCGGGGTGTCTGCCTCATCCAAGTCGATGGGGAAGCGGTGGGCGAGTCCGCCGGGCTCCGGGACGGCGTTGTCACCCCGGGCGGTCAGCTCCGCCAGCCACGCGTCGAGGGCCGGTTGGGCGGCGGCCCGGTGGGCGACGAGCGCTTCCTCATTCGCCTTGGCCTCGCTTTTGGCCAAGGCGTGCGCGGCCTCATCTTCAGGAT
>CAZKYJ010000056.1:0-12743 GCA_964556355.1 uncultured Verrucomicrobiales bacterium
TGCGTGCATGACGAGATCGCAGGAGGTCGGCTGGGTGAAAAACAGCTCGCCCTCACTGGTGATATCGACCCCCCAGCAATTGCCGCCTTTCGCCGTCCGCATCTCAAAGGCCGAACCATCCGGACGAAACCGCACGACACCGGAGTTCACCGGGCAGAAATCAACGCCGCCATCACCGGAGGTGACGCTGGCAGAATTCGAGTAGCCATGGGTCGCGTAGATCCAGCCGTCCAGCCCCCAGCGGAGGTTGTTGAGCACCGCATGGGTGTCACGCGTGCCCAGACCCGCGTAGAGCACCCGTCGCTCGTCCGCCGTTCCGTCCCCGTCAGCATCCCCCAGCCAGAGAACTTCGGGCGGCTGCGCGACGATGACGCCCCCGCGGAAAAAACAAAAGCTGGTCACCAGGTCGAGCCCGTCGGCGAAGACGTGCTTCGCATCCATGCGACCGTCCCCGTCCGTGTCCTCGAGCCAAGAGATCCGATCGCGTCCCGGCCGCTGCGCCGGAGGGGGCTTGGGGAGGTCGGTGTCCCGTTGCCAGGCGGCGTACATCGACTCGGCTCCGCCGCCGCCCCGGCCCTCGGGGTACTCCTGCGACTCGGCGACCCACAGGCGCCCGCGTTCGTCCCAATCGATGTTGATCGCTTTCGCCACCAGCGGCTCAGCGGCCACCAGATCCACCGCGAAATCAGGATGCACCCGCAAGGCGGCCTCGGCGGCCTCCGGCGCGAGAGGGCCGTCCGGCGGGTAGGCCAGCGATGCCAACTCGTCCGCCCGGCAATAGGTATCGATGTCATCGCGCCCCGCCACCCAAGCGAGCGCCCGCACGACGACGGCGCGCATCGCCGGGTTCGCCAGCATTTCACTGCCGTCCAAGTTGATCGCCACCGTCCGCACCGCGTCGGACTCCACGGCCGATACCACGGGGGTGACGCCGTAGACGTAGGGCTGCGGCGCACCGCCCCGGAGCTTTTTCGGGTGCGGCGTCCATGTGGTCGCCAGCACCGTCGCGGCGGGGTCGCTCTCCAGATCCCAGCGGAAGCCCGAGGGGACCTCGAAATTGGCGATACCCCGGGTGATCGGGTGCACCGTACCCGACGGGGAAAAGAAGAGGGGGACACCCCCCTCCCAGTGCTTGGACGCCGGCGAGGAACCGCCGGTTAGGGCGGTGCTCCCGACCGCGACGCTCCCGATGGCCAACCTCTCCGCCGCAGCGTGGCGCCCGCCGACCGCGAGCAGCACATCGCAGCCGGCAAGCTCGTCTGCAGCAGGATCTGGCGACACCCGCCGGACGACGAGCGGACGGTTCCCGAGCGCCTTAGCCCAGGCGGCGAACCCGTTTTCGGCAGCCACCGCGACCGTCAGGTCTTCCGCGGGCAATGGGGAACAGATAAGCGCTGCTAGGGAGCCTAGGAATAAACGTGGGGTTTTCATGGGAGTCCTTCTTTCGATCGCCGCTATCCTACCCTGCCCCGACCCCGTCGCCCATGGGCAAAGCAGGCGCATGCATACGCATTCCGGGCATGGCCTCTCAGCTTCCGAGGCGCTGGGCGTAGCTAGAAGGCGACCACCCGACCACCTTCTTGAACGCGCTGGAAAAGGCGAACGGGTTCGCGTAGCCGACATCGTCGGCGATCCGCTCTAATGTCCAATCGGTGGACAGCAGGAGAGACGTCGCCCGCTTCATACGGAGGTGCATGAGGTGGGCGTGCGGCGCCCTGCCCGTGGCCTGTCGACAGAGCCGGCGGAGGTGTTCGGGGCTGAGGTTGGCAACCGCGGCCATGTGATCGATCGCCCACGGGTCGGAAAGGCGCCTCTCCACGGCGTCCCAAAGCCGCACGATCCGAGGGTCGGGTGCGTGGGATCGCCGGAACTCGCTGACGCACTCGAGCAGCAGCTCGGACCACCGCTGCAAGAGAGCGGGCGCTGCCTTGGCGATCGCCGCAGAACGGAGTCCAAGGATGGCGTGGCGGAGCGGCTCCGCATCCCAAGCGGTGATGACCTGCATCCGGTCGGCTGCCCCCTGGAGACCATCGGATCCCGCCGCGATACGCACCCAGCAATGCTCCCACGAGGCCCCCGGCTCGGCACGGAGCGCATTCAGCACCCCCGGGAGGAGGAGGACCGCCTCGCCGGGGCCGCAGCGCTTCCACCGCCCGTCCAGGTAGATCTCCCCGGCGCCGGAGAGCGTCGCCGTGAAGTAGGCGCCACTCAACTTCGTCCGGACGATCTGGAACGGTACCGGTGCCGCCATCACCCCGGCGTGCGCGATTCCCAGCGCCCCGAGCGCCTGGACGACGGGCGCATCCGAGAGCCATGCCCGCTGATCCTCGCCCGAGCCCCGGATCCCGCGGGCCACCGTCCCGCCCGGCCGCACGTCGGACTCACGGTCGAACTCGGCGGACTGCCTTCTCGTATCGGTTTTCGTCATCCAACGTTTCCTCGTTCGAACATTCTGGCCGCCGTCTCCCAGTCTGGGCGAACTAGCGTTGCTTCGCGGAGTTCTGCAACCCGTTGGCACGCCGGTGGGCGTCTTCTCCGATCCGGACGTTCTCCAGAGCGGCTGACGTGAAGTTCGCCCCCGCCGCCAGGCCGACGGGAGCACCCCGCCCGGTCGGACCCACTTATCTCTTTGGCAAACGCGAGCGACCGTCTACCCTACCAGCCACGCCACGATGAATCCCCACCCCGCTTGGCTTCACCTGCTCGCTGCGCCTTGGGCGGCGGCCGACACGCTCCCCTCCGGCCCCGGCTTGGCTTCGTGCTACCCCGGAGACCGCGGGATCGAAGGCGCTCCCCACGTGGTTCAAGTCGAGGATTTCGAGCAGCTGGACATCGCGGCACTGGCATCGGAAGGGGAATTCTACACCTACTGGTGCGAGATGTGCGGGAGCCCGCCACGGGGACAAACCTGGGGCAACAGTTTCATCCGCGATCCCTCCCTGGCCGTCCGGAAAGGACGCTGGATCTGTAGTGAGCAGATGATGAGCATGAACGATGTGGGCGAACGCAACGGCGAACAGACGCTGTGGATCGACGGCAATCTCATCGCGCATCTCGGCAAGCGATTCCCCAAGGGACGATGGACGTTCGATGAATTCGAGCCCGGCCGAGGGGGCGCGGGCGCTCGCTGGAACGCTCGGGAGAACGCCCGCGAGCACTTCGAGCTAACCGCGGGGGGAACGCCCTTCGATGGCTTCCAATGGCGAACCGTTCCCGGGCTGAACGTCAACTTCATCTGGCTCATACACCTACACCGCGAGGCCCGCCGGCCATCGCATCCGTGTCTGCTACGACGGCGTGGTGGTGGCGACGAAATACATCGGTCCGCTGGAGTCGGCGCGCGACGCATGAAATTAGATCCGCTCATTGACGTAACTCCCTACATCACCCCATGATCCCCCACCCCCGCCACCTCGCGCTACTCGCGCTACTCGCGCTCCTCTCCCTCGCCACCGCCCCGGCGCAGGACGACCGCCCGCCCGTCTCTTGGGTCAATCCCGATCTCCCGCGCGGCGCCGGCCTCAGCCACCACACGCTCGACAGCGCCGCCATGGGTCACGAGGTCGGCTACGTCGTCTGGTTGCCCGACGGATACGAGGCCGAAGACACCACCCGCTATCCGGTGGTCTATTTCCTCCACGGGATGGGTGGCGACGAGAGCGCTGACTCCGGCGGATTCTCCGCCCTTCTCCGGCGCGGCATCAAAGCGGGTTGGCTGCCCCCGCTGATCGCCGTCTTCCCCAACGGCGGTCGCAGCGGCTACCGGAACGAAGTGCAGGCGATGATCGTCGACGAACTGGTACCGACGATCGACGCCGGGTTCCGCACCATCGACGACGCCGGGGCGCGCGGACTCGCGGGATTCTCCATGGGCGGAGCCGGTTCCGTCTGGCTCTCGCTGAACTACCCCGAGATCTTCTCTTTCGCGGGAAGCTGGGGCGGCGGACTGTGGCGGGTCGAGGAAGAGGCTCTCGCGCTGGTCACGCAGCATTCGGATGCCCTCAACTCGCACGGTTTCAGCGCGCTCCTCGTCAACGGGGACGGCGACCGCCCCGACGCCTTCGCGGCGCTGGCGGAGGCCTTCGCCGCCCGCGGCGTCTCGCACGAAGTCGTCGTGTTGGATGACACCAAACACAACCTCGGTCGCTACCACGAACTCTCGGGGGAAAAGATGCTGCGCTTCATCGGCGGACAGCTTCGGCAGAACACCGCCCCGCCCCACGTCCTGCACCACTTCGACCGGGTAGCCCTCACCGACGTTTACTATTCGGAGGGTGCGAACGCCGCCGACTTTAACAACGACGGCCACACCGATGCCGTCTACGGTCCCGACTGGTACGCCGGCCCGGACTTCCAGGAAAAACACCTCATCTACAAAACGCTGCCCCAGCCGACCGAGGGCTACGCCAACCACTTCTTCGCCTGGCCCTACGATTTCGACGGCGACGGCTGGAACGACCTCTTCACGGTCGGCTTCCCCGGCACCCCCGCGTTCGTCTACCAGAATCCCGGCGCGGACGGCGATGCGGAGGTATGGGACAAACACCAGGTTTTCGACTGGGTTTCCAACGAGTCCCCGCAGTTCACGGACCTCGTCGGCGACGAGCGCCCCGAACTCGTCTGCACCCGCGACGGGTTTTTCGGCTACGCGACGATCGACTGGGACGCCCCTTACGAGGCGTGGACGTTTCATAAAATCTCGCAGAAAATCGCCCCCGAACGCTTCGGCCACGGTCTTGGCGTCGGCGACGTGAACGGCGACGGGCGACCCGACATCCTCAGCAAAGACGGCTGGTTCGCCCAGCCGCAGGCGGGCGACGGCGACCCGCTCTGGACGTTCCACGAAGTCCCCTTCGCCCCCCGGGGCGGCGCCGACATGTTCGCCTATGACGTCGATGGCGATGGCGACAGCGACGTCGTCACCAGCCTTGCCGCCCACGGCTACGGGCTCTCGTGGTGGGAGCAGACGCCCGACGGCTTCCATGAACACCGCATCATGGGCGACAGGCCGGAAGCCAACCGCTACGGTGTCGTCTTCAGCGAACTCCACGCGGTCAATCTCATCGATATGGACGGAGACGGCCTGAAGGACATCGTCACCGGCAAGACCTACTGGTCCCACCACAAGCAGGCACCCGGCTGGGACGACGGCGCAGTGGTCTACTGGTTCAAGCTCGTCCGGGGCGAGGGCGGCGTCGACTGGCTACCCATGCTGGCCGACGGCGAGTCCGGAATCGGACGCCAATTGGTCGTCACCGACGTCAACAACGACTCGCTCCCGGATATCGTAGTCGGCGGGATGAAAGGAGGCCACGTCTTGCTTCACCGCACCACGTCGGTCGACGAAGCAACCTGGGAGGCGGCGCAGCCGAAGCCGGCGGCACCCTAGTCCTGCCGGCGCGGGGCGCTCGCCATCGCCGGAGAGCATGCCCCCGCCCCTCCCAGGCCAGAGAGCCACGACGCCACCACGATCCAATGGCCTCCCCCTATTTCAGCCGGAGCCTCAGGCGGTAGAACTGCTGTTCGGAGGGGGCTGGGACGGGGGCTCCATCGGCGGCGAGCTCTTCGGTCTGGCCGGTGAAAAGGAGGGAGCGGAGGTCGCTGCCCTGGTAGATATCGACGCAGAAGAGGGGGGCGTAAGCCGGAGGAAAGCTCCAGTCGAGTTCGGGCTCGCCCTGGGCGTTGAAGGCGATCCTGACCGTAGGCGGACGGAGATCGACCCTCGGCCCGGTGGGCCGGGAGGCGAAGCGTGCCGGGTCGGTGCCGTCGATGGACTCTTGGATATTCGTAAAGCCATCGCCGTCGGTATCATCAAACGGACCGGGTGCCGGGACATCGGGGAAAAAGAAACGCTCGTAGGCATCGTCGATGAGGTTGCCGTTGGCGTCGACCCGCGTCAGGGCCGGATCGGCCAAGGACTGGAAGTCAACGGCGACGACGCGGTAGGAACCGATGCCGACGGGGAGAAACTCGTAGCGCGCGGCGTCGAGGAAGACCGCCACGACCGCGAGGCGGGTGCCCGGCAGGAGCGGGGTTCCCGTCTCGAACTCGAAGGGCTCCAACCGCGGGTCGAAGAGCGCGATGTCGGTGCCGGCGAGGACGTCGCGATAGCGGTCGGGATCGGCACTGACCTCGACGGTGAGCTGCACCAGTTCTTGGGGGCTGGTGTAGCGGGCGACGATGTCGACGACGGCCGTGCTGGCGGCGGCGAGCTCGGGGCCGGTGATGCGGGCGGCATACCCCTCGGCCGCCGCAGGATCGCCGGGGAGGCTCCCGGGGGAACGGATGAACTGACGGAGGGTATCGAACGGCGAATCGTAGGCGCCGGGGGCGAGTTCTCCCCTCTCGGCACTGAGGGCGTAGATCTGCGAGGCGACGGCGACGAGGGCGGCGGCCCCGGGACCGCCCCCGGGGGCGAGGTCGGCCTCGATCCCGGCGAGGGCGGCAGTCAGGTCAAACCCGCCATCGATGGCGAATCCCCCGAGGACGAGCGGGTCGAGGAGACCTCGGTAATCATCGGCAGAGAGGCGGAGGCGCTGGTTCGGCCCGGTAGCGATCTCGCTGGGCGAGAAGGTCGACTCGCCGTTGCGGAACGCGGTGAGGGTGACGCCATCGAGCGCGTTTCCGAGACCGCGCTGGAGCCCAGCGATCTCGCTGACGACCCGCTCGAAGAGGAGGGACACCAATGTTGTCACCGGTGTGACATCCCGCGTGATCGCGGGCGCGGCGAGCCCCGCGTAGTAGGCGCGGCGCTGGGTGATCCAGTCGGCGGCGTCGCCAGGGATATGCGGGGGGATCTCGCGGGCGCGCGGATCGACGACAGGGGCGGTGACGACGGCGACCGTCTCCCGACCCCGCGGGAGGGCGGTCGCCGGGGAGTCAGAAGGATCGATCCAGAACGTGGGGGTGGTGGAGAGCACGACGAGGTCGCCGGGCTCACCGAGCGGGATCGCGGACAGCCCGGCGGCGGGGAACGGACCGGGAGCCGCCGTGGTGGCCTCGGCGAGGAGCGCCCCGGCGATGTCGTGGGCGCGGACGCGGGTGGGCCGGATGGCGGTCTCCGGCACGGGTGTGGCGCTGGGGGAATCGGCGGCGAGCGAGCCGGGGACTCCGGAAACCGAGCGCGGGGTGGCGATGATCGCCAGGGTCGCATCCTCGTCGATGCCCAGGTCGCCGGGACCGGGCCGGTCAGCAGGATCGAGAGGCTCGGTGCCGGCCACGGCTTCCTCGAGGTCGCTGGCGCCGTCGCCATCGGCATCGCCGCCGCTGCCTTCCGGGTCGAGGCCGAGCGAGCGCTCGACGAAGTCGGGGAGGCCGTCGCCATCGGCGTCGAGTTCGTCGGGTGAGAGGGCGAATTCGTAGCGGGCGGAAGCGATGGGGGACTTGGCGTCGTCGGCGGCGATGAAATAGTAGACAGTGGCGCCGCTGTCGATGGGCGGGAGGGTGAGGCTTCCTTTCCCGCTGATCCAAGGGGCGTCCTCCCCCACCCTCGCGACGATGACCGGACCGCCATCGGAGGCGGTGATGGTGGGGGCGACGCTCGTGCGGTAGGTACCGGCGGGCGGGTCGATGCGCAGCTCGGCGATGGCAGGACCGGTGACGGGAGCGAAGAAGGCGAACGAGATATCGTCCTGCTCCTGGTTGATGAGGGAGCGCGAGACGTCGGGGGCGACGCCGCTCACCGTGATGCTTCCGGAGTCCTCAAGCCCTCCCTGCCCGGCGGTGGAGAAGGTGGCCCCGTCCAGGCGGACGCCGCCGGCGACGGCGATCTCGTTGCGTGCCCAGTCGGAGGCTTGCTCGGTGCGAAGGAAGGTGCGGTCGGCCTCGTCGTTGGCGAGCGGGTCTTCCGAGTAGAAGACCGCATTCGTGAAGATGCCGAGGCCGCCGCCGATGAACGGGGGGAGTCGGCTGCCGGATCCGGCGGCCTGGTAGACGCCCGTGCCGTCGGCAACAAAGGGGACCGTGCCCAGCGTGCGGGCGCTGCCACCGGAGGTGGCGATGCCGGTGGCGAGCTGGAAGTGATCCGGGCTGCCGAGGACGGCGGTGACCAACTCGTCCGGAAAACCGGCCAGGTCGATCGACTGGCGCAGGGTGGGGCCGGACGCGTGATCGAAGTCGTAGAGATCAACCCCGGAGCGGTCGGCGCGCACGGCGGCGAGGGCATTGCCGCCCGACTCTTCGAGGAGGAAGATCTGGGCGACCGACCCCTCGGAGAAGGTGAAGTCGGTGGCAAACCCGCCGGCGATGGGGACGGAGACTAGCAGGCTCGCCCCCGGCGAGTAGACGAGCGCGGAGGGCGTGCCGTCGAAGTCGGCGGCGAGGAAATCAGAACCGGCGGGGAGAGCAGGGACGAGCGTGGTGTCGGGGTAGTTCGTGGCCGGGTCGAGAATGACAGCATGGAGGACGTCGCTGGGAAGCTCGGGGTCGGCGTGCTCGACATAAAGGAGCACGGAGGGATCGGCGCCGGACTCGGGGATGTAGGCGTGGACGGTGAGCGGGAGGAGACCCGGGCGATCCACCGACCGCGAGAAACTGGCGGGGCCGCCGTTGTTTTCGTAGAAGGTGAGCGCGTCGCCTCCGGTGCCGTTGAGCGAGGTCGCGATGACCGGGTGTTCGAGACCAGCGGCACCGAAGCCATCGATGGGAGCGGTGACGATGCCGGACGGACCGATGCGCGGGAACAGATCGACGAAAAACGGCGTGGGAACTCCGCCGGAGATCGGGAGGATGTGGGCGCGGTTGGATTCGGCGTGGACGAAGGCGACCTCGATCTCGGGGGCACCCGCCGTCAGGGTGCCGATGGTGGCATCATCGACGGCCGGAAGCCCGGTGGGGATGGGGGCCGACCAGTCGATGCTGTCGGGCGCCACGGTGGTGCCAACGGTGTAGTGGCCGCTCAGGCGGTCGACGATCACGTAGTCGCGGTCCCCATCGTTGTCGATGTCCCGCACGGCGAAGAGTTCGTCGGGGCTGCGGTAGGTCCACTTGACGGCGTGGGCCGGTGTTGGGAGAAATGTTAGGACTGTGAGGGCGAGGAGGACAGGTTGGCAACCTGTTGCTTTCGAAGCCTTCAGTGACAGACTGCAAAACTGTCCTACTGCTGAGAAAGTAGTCATGTCAGTTGATTTCTTGGAAGCCGAGAGAGCGGACTTTGGCGATCTCCTTCGAGCGCGGGTCGAAGTTGACGAGGATGTAGTGGTAGGTGGTGCCGCGGATGACGGGCTGGGTATCGCGGAGGTAGATATCGACGATTTCGTTACCAACGTCATCGGTCCCTGGCTCCATGAAGATGTAAGGGTCGAAGACGCGGGTTTCGAAGAGGGTGTCGTTGTCGATGACAATGTTGATGGCCTCCTGGGTGATACTTTCCATCATCGGGGAAACCTGGTAGGACTCGCCGCCGGCAACGACGTAGGGGCCGCCGGGCACCATCGCGCGGTATAGGACGAGCGGGAGGAGATCCTCCTCGAAGAGGGAGTCGGTGAAATCGATCCGGGGCCCCGGAAAGACGTAGGCGGAGGTGCCTTTGGTGCCGTTCAGAGGCGTCACGTCCTGCCGGATCCCGGCAGGAGGAATTTGGGGATTGCCTTTGTAATAGCCGGTCCAGTTGAAGCGACCGATATGCAGGAGGACACCCCCGCGCACCTGGGGGTCATTCGATTGGGTCAGTGCGATGCGGCTATCGATGGGACGGAGGGCGAGGTCGGCCAGCCAGGCGTTGAAATTCTGCTCGACGCTTTCGGCCGGCCAGGTGAGCGGGGCCGAACAGGCGGCGTAGAGGGCGTCGGGCGGCGACCAGCGGAAGGTCTGCGAATTGCTGACCGGTCCCTGCTCGCCGTTCGGCCCGAGCGCCTGGACGTAGTAGATATAGGTGAGGCCGGGGACGACATCGAGGGCGGCCTCGAAGGTGGCGTCGTCGACGGGTGGGAACGAACCGGCGATGCGCCCGGTGTCGAAGGTGCGGAAGTTCTCGGGATGCTGCGGTGCGGGACCCGGCTGGATCGGCGGACCAGCACCCCCCAGCTGGCCGGAGAGGTCGTCGGGGACGGTGGACTCGTCGCCCTGGACGCCGACGAAGACGCGGAAGCGGTCGACGGTGGCCGGAGGGCAAAACCAGGAGAGCTGCGCCATCGGGCTCCCCGGGGTGCCGATCCCTTCGGGCGCGGCGAGGAGCGGGGCGGGCAAGCCGGGGGCGCGGACGCCGAGGCAGACGATCTCGGTCAGCGGCGAGGCGTTCCCGCTGGAATCGAAAACCTGGAGGTAAAAACAGAGGCTACGGGCGAAAGCGGGGATCGCGTCGAGGCTGACGCTGACGGCGTTGTTCGCCCCGTCCCTGACCCCTTGGGCGACGAGCTGGTAGGCACCGTCGTCGACCCGCATTCGGATGTTCCACGCGACGGCGTCGGGCGGCAGATCGAAGGTGACTTCGGGCGGCGCCCCGTCGTTGACGTGGTCCGGGCAAGCCGGCCCGGCAGGGGCGCGGACAACCTGGATCTCGGCCTCGAAATGGGCGGGCTCGCGCTCGCCACCCGTGAAGTTCACGGCGATGAGCGTCGAGAACGGCGAGACTTTTCCGCGGGCGCTGACCCGGCAGGCGACGGCGAGCGGCTCGCCGGACTTCTTGGGGATGGTCGACTCGATATTGGCGACGACGAACGGGGCGTCGGGCGACGCGAAGTAGGCGCGGGTGAGGAGGAAGGGTTCGGGCGTGGCCGAGTTGGCACCCCAGAACTCGACCCAGTCGAACTGATCGCCGACGTTCTTTTTCGCGCAGACAAGGCTTAGCGAAGTGAGTTCGGGATCCCCGGGCGGCGGGATCGAGGGGAGACCGGGCGGGGGCTGCGCGAGCGAGACGACGGAGGGGCGCAAGCAGTTGATACTGACGACGGCGGGCGGGGCACCGGGGGCGGAACGGTCGCGGATGGCAGCGCTGGCCGGACGGCTGTGGTTCGAGAGGTTGCCGTTGCCCAGACCGTCGGCATCGGCAGCATCCTCCGCCCTAACCGTGTACCAAACGATCTCGCCCGGGGTGCTTGGATCACCGTCGATGAATGTGCGGAGCCCGTCGAGATGATCCTGCGTGGCGATGGGTGCGGCGGCGGCACGGATGTCGATCTCGTCGATATCCGCCCAGCGGTAGAGGTGGTAGCGGCGGGTGACATCGCCGTTGGGGGCGGGGCTGACGTTGGGCTCGAAGGTGATGCGGACGACCTGTTCGCCCGTGATCGGATCGTGGACGGCGACGGCTTGGAGCCGCCGGGGCGCGGGTGGGGCAAGGCGGTCCCGCACGACGACCCCGGTGCCGGGCGAGGAGAGCCCGAGCCGCCCGAGGATGTCCCTGGCCGCGACAAAGTAGGTGTAGCTGCGCCCGTCGACAAGGGGCGTGCCACCGTCCTCGAAGCGGCGGTTGTCGTCCGTGATGAAATAGACATCACCGGGGGCGGCGGCGGCGTTTTCCGGGTCGGCCTGAGCGTCTGTAAGGATGAGATCGGGCAGGACCGGGTAGCGGTTCACGCGGGTGACGGCCGCGTTGTTCGCCGCGAGTTCCGCGTTCCAGTCCGGCGGGACGTCATCCCAGTTGAGCAACCCGGCCAAGATGGTCGGCACGCGAAGGACGTCGTAGCCGTAGTGGAGGACGACGCGCTGGCGCAGGGCATCGGGGGTTCCCCAGCGGAGCCGGGCGTTGAGGTGGCCCTCCTGGCGGTCCTCGGGGACGACCTCGAACGGGGCGTCCGGTGCGGGGAGCGGGGCGGGCTGGCCGGGGACGAGGGTGACCCGGCCGGTGACGCGGGTGGCATCACCCGGGTCGAAGCTACCGGGAGGGCAGGCGCGCAGCTCGTAGGAAACACGACCGCCCGAGGGAAGGGCCTCGGTGAACGCTTGCCCGAGAACGAGCGAGATAGCGGGATGGTCGCGGGAGGCGAAGACGAGGTTCCGGCGGAGCTCCCCATCGCCCCGGGCGGCTTCGAGCAGGTAGACCATCTTCCGGGCGACGCGGTCGAGGTCATCCGGCGCGCCGGCGTTGAAGGCCGAGACGTCGGCAACGCCGGCGAAGATGGCATCGACCGTCTCCTCGAGCGCGAGCGGATCCTGGCCGAGGGCGGAAGCACGATCGATGAGGACGCGGGCGACGGCCTGCGAGCTCTGGGCCTCGACGAAAGCGACGAAGCTGTAGGGCGATGGCGAGTCGAAGTCGCCAGGCTTGCGGAAGACGGCAGAGCGCTGGCCGCCGAGGAGGGCGGCAGTCTCGCTGGTCCAGAGGAGATAGACCTGGGAGTCGCTGCCGGGACCGGCGGCGGTGGAGGTGCCGACGGTGGTGAGGACGTCGGGGGAGGTCTGGGCGCGAACGACGGTGAGGGCGGCCACAGAAAGGAGGGCGATAAGAGAACGGAGGCCGGGCATGGAGGGAAACGATTGCGGGATTCAGATTTCAGTTTTCGGGCCGAGACTCAGAAGTCGGCGTCCCAGTTGCCATTCTCGTAGCTGAGGGCGACGGACTCGCGGAAGCGGACGCAGAACGGACAGGCGCCGGCTTTGCCGCTGATCGTGCCGGTGCCGCGGAAATTGAAGCTGTTGCCGACCTTCGTGCCGATCAGATCGACCTCCCCGCGCACGGAAACGGTGCAGAGCGCCTCGCCGGAAACCGAGGCGTCCATGCGGCCGCCGAGGACGTCTCTGGTGCCGTCGACGTACCAGATCCCCGCACCGACGCCGGCGGAGATGTTGAAGAAGCAACTGCCGCC
>CAZKYJ010000057.1:0-4916 GCA_964556355.1 uncultured Verrucomicrobiales bacterium
CCGCCTTCTCCGACCTCGGCTACATCGACGCCGACGTCCAAGTCACCCAGCAGCGCGTCGACGACGAAAAGGTGGATCTCATCTTCCAGATCACCGAGGGCGAGAAGTATGACGTGGCCAGCGTCGACCTCGAAGGCGTCACCATCTTCACCGAGGACGAGCTCTACCCCGCCCTTTTCACCAGTGCCGGCGAGGCCTACTCGGTGACCGACATCCGCGACGACGAGAAAACCCTCCGCGACTTCTACGGCGCGAAAGGCTACGCCGACGTCCGCATCGATACCCGCATCGACCGCGCCCCCGGGAACCAGCTCGCCGTCACCTACCTGATCAGTGAGGGACAGATCAGCTACATCCGGAAGATCAACATCGAGGGCAACAACAAGACCAAAGACAAGGTCATCCGCCGCGAAATGGCGGTCGCGCCCGGCGAGGAGTACAACCTCGTGAAAGTCGATGCCAGCCGCGAGCGCCTCCAGAGCCTCCAGTACTTCTCCGAGATCGATATCTTCCCAACCGACACCGCCGAGGAAGGATACAAAGATCTCAACGTCACCGTTGCCGAGCAGTCCACCGGCAGCGTCAACTTCGGAGCCGGCTTCAGCTCCATCGACAACCTGGTGGGATTCGTCGATCTCACCCAGACGAACTTCGACATCACCAACTGGGACACCTTCACCGGCGCGGGCCAGCGGTTCTCCGCCGGCGCCAAAGTCGGTACCCGCCGCCGCGACCTCACCATCGGTCTCTACGAGCCCTACTTCAACGACTACAAGCTCGGCGTCGGGGGCGAGGCCTATTTCCGCGACCTCCTCTTCCTCAGCGACGACTACGACCAGACCGAGTTCGGTGGCCGCCTCTATGGCCGCAAGCCGCTCGGGGAATTCTCCTTCATCCAGCCGCAGTACGAGATCCAGCAGGTCGAGGTCAGCGTCGACGACGACGCGTCTGACCAGCTCCAGGCTGAGGATGGGACCTTTCTCGACAGCGCGCTCGGCATCGAGTGGACCTACGATCGCCGGGACAGCAACCTGCTCACCCGCACGGGGCGGCGGATCTCGCTGGGCGCCGACATCAGCGGCGGGTTCCTCGGCGGTGACGTCGATGTCTACGGCCTTGAGGCTTCGGCCGCCCAATACTTCTCCCTGCCCTTCGACGGCATCCTCAGCCTGCGCGGGGAAATCGCCGTGGTCGATACCTATGGCGACGGCGACAACGTTCCGATCTTCAAGCGCACCTTCCTCGGCGGGGCGAACAACCTGCGCGGCTTCGACTTCCGCGATGTCGGCCCCAAAGACGAGAACGGCGAGCCGCTCGGGGGGCAGACCAGCGCCTTCGCCAGCATCGAGTACACCTTCCCCATCGTGAACCGCGTGCGGGGAGCGGTGTTCTACGACGTGGGTGTCGTTTCCGAAAGCTCCTTTGACCTGGGCGGCGATGTCTTCTCCGACGTCGGCCTTGGCCTCCGGCTCTTCTTGCCCATCGGCCCGATCCGCGTCGACTTCGGATTCCCCCTCCAGAAGGACGAGTTCACCGACGGCGGCGGCAAGTTCAACTTCAATATCGGCTACCAGTTCTAGGGCGGATACAAAATAGGATGTCCAGGACTCTCCTGCCGGGGCGTTCTGAGGGCGGGGTGCCGACGCATCCCGCCGCCACCTAAATCCTTTTTGCAAACCCTATAGAGTCGTTCATCTTAGCCGCCCACAGGTGCCGGATAGGTACCGTTCCCCAGATTTATCCGTAAGGAATTTTCCCATGATTCGCAAACTCCTCGCCAACACCTCCGCAGCGCTCGCCGCCGGCGCCGTCCTCCTCGTCGCCGCGCCGCAAAACGCCGCCGCCAAAGATTTTAATATCGGTATCGTCGATATGAAGCGTGTCTTCGCTGACTACTACAAGACGAAAGAGGCCGAGGCCAAAGTCAACGAGGGCAAGACGATCGCCAAAAAGGAACTCGACGAGCGCAACGCCAAGTACAAGCAGCTGATCCAGGGATGGCAGGATCTGCAGAAGCTGATCAAAGACCCGTCGATCAGCGAGGAGCTCCGGAGCCAGAAAGCCAAAGAGGCCCAGGACGTCGCCGCCGAGGCCAAGAGCCTCGAGCGCGAGATGGCCGAATTCCGCCAGCGCCGTGAGCGCCAGCTGCAAGAGGAAGTCCTGCGCATGCGCAAGGCGATCTTGGAAGAGATCAAAGAACTCGTCGAAGAGAAAGCGAAGTCCGGCAACTACGACCTCGTGTTCGACAAGTCCGGTCTCGGCGTCAACGGCGTCCCCTTCCTCCTCCACTCGAAAGACGCGGTCGATTTCAGCAACGAGATCATCGCCGACCTCAACAAGAATGCCCCGGCGGATGCCGGTGCACCCGCCGCCGAGTAGTCTCCCTACCGACAGAAGTGAAGATCTCCCTCGCCCAACTGGCCGAGCTGGTCGGGGGAACCATCCTGCGGGATCGGGACTCGTCGGCCACCCTCACCGGCTTCGCCTCCTGCGAGGAGGCCACGCCGGCCGACCTCACCTTCTATTCGAGCGACAAATACCTGGAGGCCATGCGGCGCACGGCCGCTGGCGCCGCCCTCGTGCCGAAGGACTTCGATCCTGATGAAGCCTCGCAGATCGGGGCTCTCGTCGGAGTCGACGACCCGTCCGGCGCCTTCACGGTCATCGTGAAGAAGTTCGGGGTCGCCGCCCGACCCTTCCGGCCTGGGATCCACCCGACCGCCTTCGTCGATGCCGCTGCCGAGCTGGCGCCCGGGGCCGTATTCGTCGGGCCGAAGGCCGTCATCGGGGCGGGTGCCAAGATCGGCGCCGGCACGTCGATCGGGGCGGGCGTGGTCATCGGCGATGAGGTGACGATCGGCGAGAACTGTTTCATCCATCCGAACGCCAGCGTCCTGGAGCGCTGCCAGGTCGGGAACAACGTCATCCTGCACAGCGGCTGCGTCGTCGGATCCGACGGTTTCGGCTACGAGCATGTCGGGGGACGCTACCAGAAGATCGACCAGGTCGGCATCGTCCAGATCGACGATGACGCCGAGATCGGCGCCAATGCGACGATCGACCGGGCGCGGTTCGGTCGGACCTGGATCAAGACCGGGGTGAAGATCGACAACCTGGTGCAGGTGGCGCACAACTGTATCATCGGCGAGCACACGGCTCTCGCCGCCCAGGTCGGGGTCTCCGGCAGCACCCACGTCGGCAGCCACTGTATGCTCGCGGGGCAGGTCGGGGTCGCGGGGCACCTGCGGGTCGCCGATCGGGTTGTCATCCTCGGTGATTCCGGTGTCACCAAGAATATCGAGAAGCCGGGGCGCTACCTCGGCTACCCGGCCGAGCCCCACATGACCATCCTCCGGCGGCAGGCGCTCGAGCGGCGGCTGCCCAAGCTGTTCGACCGTGTCAAAGCGCTCGAGGACGAAGGCGGCGATGCGTAACCGGTTCTACTCCGCCTTCGACACGGACACCGGCAGCGGCCGGCAGATTCCCGGCGACTACCGCACCCCGTTCCAAGTCGATCGCGACCGTATCATCCACACCTCAGCCTTCCGGCGCCTCCAGAGCAAGACCCAGGTTTTCCTCTCCGGCCAGTACGATTTCTATCGCACGCGGCTGACCCACTCGATCGAAGTCGCCCAGATCGGACGCTCGATCTGCGCCTCGCTCCGGGCCAGGTCCGACCGGCTGGGCGACGAGTATTTCATCGACCCGGATCTGGTGGAAGCCACCTGCCTCGCCCACGACATCGGGCACCCTCCCTTCGGCCACACCGGAGAGCGCACCCTCAACCGGTTGATGGCCGACCACGGGGGCTTCGAAGGCAATGCCCAGACCTTGCGGATGCTCACCGAGACGATCTTCTCCGGTGCCAGCGACGGCATGGCGCCCACCCGGGCGCTCGCCGACGCCGTCCTCAAGTACAAGACGCTGCGCGCCGAACTCGGCCCCGACCCCGCGAACCATTTCCTCTACGACTACCAGGAGCGGGTGCTCCAGTTCGTTTTCGACGGGCGCGATTTTCCGGTCGAGCTGACGCCGGGACCCGCCCGGGATGCCTTCCGCTCGATCGAGTGCCAGATCATGGACTGGGCCGATGACACCGCCTACTCGATCAACGACGTCCAAGATGGGATCCGTGCCGGATTCATCACCATCGAGCGCCTCGAGCGGTGGGCGGAGGCCAGGTCGCTAGCCGCCGAGGAGGTCGTCCATATCGAGAAGATTCTCGAGGCCATCCGCCGTGGCATCGTCGAGCGGCGGTTTGGCAAAAAGATCGGCGGCTTCATCGTGGCCTGCAGCCTGGAGGACGACACCAACTTCATGAGCCCGACCAGCGAGCGCTACCGCTTCCGGCTGGCCATCGACCCGGCGGTCAGGGCAGAGTCCGCGCTCTACAAACGCATCGCGCTCGACCTCGTCTTCCGCTCCCAGCAGCTCGCCCAGCTCGACCACAAGGCGGATTTCCTCCTCACCCGGCTCTTCGGTGCCATGGCGGAGCGCTACATCGACGATCCGGCGAAATCGAAGTTCCGCCTCCTTCCGGAGGACGGCGA
Organism: uncultured Verrucomicrobiales bacterium; assembly: GCA_964556355.1. GTDB lineage: Bacteria > Verrucomicrobiota > Verrucomicrobiia > Verrucomicrobiales > DEV007 > CAZKYJ01. The sequence goes on from CAZKYJ010000057.1 coordinate 4,551, forward strand.
GGCGCGCGTCGCCGCCGAGCCTACGGCTTCGGGTCGCGCCCGCCTGGTTTGTGACGCCCTCGCCGAAATGACCGACGCTTTTGCCATGCGCACTTCGAAGCGCCTCTTCGACGCCGACTACGGTTCGATTGTCGATCTGGTGTGAGTTTTCGCGAAGGCGGTTGTCGGGAATCGCGATGGGTGGAAGGGTATCGGCCTCCCGATGAGCCCGACCCGAACCCGCGGTGTTCTCGCCGCCGCCCTCCTCGCCCTCGCGTTTTCCGGAACGGGTTCCTCCGTGGCGGACACCGTCACGCTGCGCCCGAGCAGCGATGCGGGGCTGTTCGAGTTCGCCCCGGACAACAACCTCGGTAAAAGCGTCGCCTT
>CAZKYJ010000057.1:4926-12720 GCA_964556355.1 uncultured Verrucomicrobiales bacterium
AGGGGGCACGGGGACGGGGGCTATTCCGCTTCGATATCGCCGGGCACGTCCCGGCGGGTGCGCGCATCGATGCGGCACGGGTAACGTTCGTGGTGACATCGGCCGGTGGCAACGCGGGCGTCACCGCGCACGACCTTTTCCGGGTGCAGCTCGATTGGAACGAGGGCAGGGGAACGGGCAATCAGGGCGAAGCGGCGGAGGCTGGGGAGGTGACGTGGGATGCGGCCGGGCACGGCCAGGTGCAGTGGACGGTGCCGGGGGGCTCTGCGGGCACCGACCACGCGGCGGCCGCCAGCGCGACCGCCCCACTCGGTCGGGCGGGGGAGCAGGTTTTCGGCTCGACCGCCGGGCTCGTCTCCGATGTGCAAGGGTGGCTGGACGCGCCGGCCTCGAACTTCGGATGGGTTCTCATCGCGCAGGACGAGGGAACGGCGAGTTCGACCCGCCGCATCGCGAGCCGCGAGGACGCGGCGAGCGCCCCGCTCCTGGAGATCGAGTTCACCCCGCTGCGGGTGGCGTCGGTGGCGATCGACGGGGACGAGCTCCGGCTGGGTTGGGACGGGGGAGTGCCTCCGTTCGTGGTCGAGACGACCCGGGATTTCGCCGGCCCGGACTGGGGCACCATCGGCAGCACGTCGGGGCAATCGTTCGTGGGGACCGCGCCGGAGGCGCCGGCGTTCTTCCGCGTGGCGACCGCGCCGGCCTCCGACACCGCCCGCTACACGGTGACGTGGACGGCGACGTGGAGCGGCGAGACGTTCCCGACGAACTTTCCGGGCGGGGCGCACTTTTCCGGGCTCATCGGCGGCACGCATTCGGACGCGGTTGCGTTCTGGGCACCGGGCAGCCTGGCCAGCCCCGGGATCTAGAGGATGGCGGAGACCGGGAGCAAGTCGCCACTGGACCTCGAGGTGGACGCCGCCATTTCCGCAGGGCAGGCCGCGGCGGTGCTCAGTGGTGCCGGGATCGGCGGCCCGGGCGAGACGACACTGACGTTCGCGATGACGCAAGCGCACCCGCTGGTGACGCTGGTCTGCATGGTCGCCCCGAGCCCGGACTGGTTCGTCGGCGTCCACGGACTCCCGCTCTTCGAGAACGGCTGCTGGGCGAGCACGCGCACCGTGGCGCTGCCCGCCTACGATGCGGGCACCGACAGCGGAGCGAGCTACACTTCCCCGAACGCCGCAACGATCCCGCCCGAGACGATCCGCCGGATCCCGCTGGAGGGCGAGAGCCGGCCGCTCGGGACGTTCACATTTACGCGGATCGAGTAGGGGCGCTGGCGCCGTGAGCGCTCCCAGCAGGCGGCTGGCGCCCGCCGAGCTGTCCCCGTCACTGCGTCACATCACGCACCCGGTAGTAGCGGCTCGTGGCGCCCGCCGGGATGCCCGACTCCGTGAACGTGGTGGTGTCGCTGACCGCCTCGATGAATTCGGCGATCTCTTCCCAGGCGGGCGGCGGGGTGCCTTCGAGATCATTGGAGAAGTCGATCGAATAGAAGTGTCCGGGGATCGAGTTCCAAGCGATGGTGGCCTCACCAAGGGCGGGCTCGTAGTTGATATCGACGATGACGAACGGGCGGGTGTCGCCCGATCCGGTGGTGATGACGAGGTTGTCGATCAGCACCGTCTGGGTCGCTCCGCCGGTGCGGGCACCGAAGGCAAAAACATAGGAGTCGTCGCCGACGAATCCCGGGATCGCGACATTGGTGAAAATGTCGCCAATCGTCTCGATCAGGAAGCTGGCGCCGCTCTCGGGGCTCCAGCTGAAGGTGACGGGCGAGACGATCGATTCACCATCGGCGATGACGTCCGTGTTCATGAAGGCAAAATCCGGATTCGACTGCACACCGCCGACATTCCCGGCAATATTGTAGCCGACCTCGTCGGTGCCGACCTCCCAGGTGTCGATCTCGAAGGAGATGTGCTCGATGCCCCCCCAACCTTCTTCGGCCTGGCCATGGGCATCAGCGTTAGCCACGTTGGCATTCATCGGGTTGAAGGCGGGGATGGCGCCGTAGTTGAAGCTGAATCCGTCGGCGGGCGCGCCGTTGCCGACGGCGTCCTCGAGCGTGAGGTCGAAGGTGGCGGTCCAGCCGGTGGAAGAGCCTTCGATGGCGGGGATTCGGAACGACGACCGGGTGCCGCCGAACGTGTCTTGGGTCAGCCGGAGGGCATCGGCCTGCACGCCGGCGATGCCATCAGTGCTCTGGATATCGGATCCGTCGAAGAGTAGCATCCCGCCGTAACCGACGGGAAAGCCGTCGAAGTCCTGCACGTACTGACCCGCCGGCGATCCGGGTGGCACGTCGTCTCCGTCGAGCGGGTTGGTGCCCTTGAGGATCTCCCGCCGGTCGGGGCTGTCGTCGCCATCGGTGTCCACGTTGGTGGGGTCGGTTCCGGGATCGGCGGCACTGACGAAAACTCCCGAATTCGATTCCACGAGATCGTCGAGTCCGTCGGCATCGGTGTCGGCCAGCAGCGGGTTGGTGGGGGGGCGCATTCCGGCGAGCCCGTCGACCTCCTCGCCGTCGAGGAGCATGTCATCGTCGGTGTCGTCGATCTGGGGATTGGTGAAGTTCATGAACTCACGGATATTGGTGAGATTATCCATGTCGGGATCGCCGTCGGCACCGTTGTCGGGGTTGCCGACCTCACCGTTGTTGTTCGGATCGAGCCCGTTGTCGTTGGGGTCGAGCATGTTGGCGAGCTCGTACTCGTCCGGGAGACCGTCACCGTCGGTATCGGCTGCGCCCGTGGTGATGACGAGGTTGTCGATGAGCACCTCCTGGTTGGCGCCACCGGTGCGGGCGCCGAAGGCGAAGGTGAAGTTGTCATCCGCCGAGAAGCTGAGTGGCGTGGGGAGGTTGACGAAGTTCGCGTTGGTGACGAAGCCGGTCGTGGTGAAGCTGGCGCCTGCCCCGGGGTAGAACGAGACGGTGACCGTTCCTTCGACGGTGGACGGTGCGGCCGCCGTGCCGTCGTCGAGGATGTTGCCGTTGATGAACCCGTTGGGGAGATCGACGTTGTTGACGGAGACGTTCAGCCCGACCTCCGCATCGCCATTCTGCCAGGTATCGACCTCGAACGAGATGACCGGGGTGATGGTGGGCCAACCTTCTTCGGCCTGCGCGGACAGCGTGCCTGCGGGAATGGCCCCGTAGCTGAAGGCGAAGCCGTCGGCCGGCGGGTTCGGGTCGTTGTCGTCGATGATGGTAACGTCGAAGGTGGCGATGAAGCCCTGCGACGAGTTGGGGATGGCCGGGATGTGGAACGCCCCGTTGTTGTCGTTGGTATTGGTGGAGAGCTGGAGCTGTCCCCCGGTCACGACGGCGGAGCCAACGCTCCCGCCGGGATCGACCTCAAAGTCTTCGCTGTAGACGTCGGCACGGGCTTGAGTTGCCAGGGCGGTGAGGACGGCGACGGCCGCCAAGCGGGGGATTCGGAGTTTGATCACGGGTGTTGGGTGTTGGGTTTTGGGTCGACTAGAACTCGGAAACACCGAGGCGGTAGAAGGCGGGCTCGCCCCCCGCTACCCACGGCGTGAGGGAGCGGTAGCGGACGGTGGCGGTGCCGTCGCCAGCGTTCGTGGTGGAGATCTTCTCGAAACTGGCCATGGCATTCGACCACGCGCTGAGGGCATCACTGCTCTCGATCCAGTGGCGGGTGCCGTCGGCGGCGAGGTTGATGCGGAAGGTCACGGTGAGGAATTCGTCCTCGACCAGACCGACGATGTGGCTTTCGACGCTGAGCTGCGGGACGGCGGTGGCGCTGCCATCGGCGTCGTTGGCACCGAGGACGAACTCCAGCAGGGCGCTCTGGCCGTCGTCGTCTCCATCGGCCAGCGGGATGGCGGGCGGGGATTGGGCGTCGCTGCCGCCGGGCGAGCCGCCCGGTGAGACGCTGGAGCGCCAGTTGGCGGGGTCGTCGTGGTCGGGGTTCGAAGCGGGGTCGATGAGCACTAGAGTGTAGCCTTTGCCATCGGCGTCGGTGGGCCAGGGTTCGGCGTCGTCGTAGGTGAACGCGCGGATCGGCGTGCCGGTGGGATCGACGATCGCGATGCGCTCTCCGCCGTTGCTGAGCGCTCCCGTGAAGGTACCGGCGGGAGCAAACCCGTGGCGGAGGGCGAAGGCACCGGCATTGCTCGCGAGGACGAGCCGCTCGCCCGGGGCGAGGTCCCGGGTGCCGATGGGCAGGGAGGAGGCGAACTCGAAGACGATCCCGTCGGCGAAGCGGACGCCGGTGAGGTCGATGTTGCTGGAGGGGTCGATGTTCATCAGCTCGATGAACTCGAAGTCGCCCCGCGAGCCGAACCCGGCGGCCACCTCGGCGGCATCGGGCTCGCCGGGGTGGTAGTCGAGTTCGGCGACGGCGAGGTTGGAGGCGTCTGCCGGGACGGTATCGACGATGAAACTGCCGATGCTCAGCGGGCTCCAGCGGGTTCCGTCGAAGGCGCGGGCGCGCACTTCGGTCGATTCCGTTAAGGTGAGCGGATCGCTATCGCTATAGGCGACGGCGGTGGCGGAAGGGGCATTGCCCCCTCCGGAGATCCCGGTGAGGGACGCCCGCCAGAGGGCGTCGCTGCTGCCGCTACCGCGGTTGAGGCCGTGGAGGGCGAGCAGGTTGGCACCCGGCTGGAGCAAATCGAGGCTCGCCGTCAGATCGATGGGGGTGGGAACGATGCTCTGCCCGTCCTGCCGCGATCCGGTGGCCCCGGACTCCCAGGTGAGCGGGGTGGGGGCGAACTCGGCATGGACGGGCTGTCCGTTCAGGTAGGCGACGAAGCCGTCGTCGTAGGCGATATCGAGGACGAGTTGGGAGAGCCCATCGATGGTGGCCTGCGAGTCGATGGCGAACGGGATGCGGATGTAGACCGTCTGGTTCTGGCCGAACATCTCCGTCTCCACGTCGGTGCCGATCTCGGGGTCGAAAGTCGTGCCGCTGGTGCTCCGCTCGTAGCCGACCCCCAACGTTCCGGTCTTCCACGCGGCGGCGTTCGAGGGCGGGGCGATGCCGGCCCATTCCGCCACCGCGAGGGTCGAGCCGCCGTTCGTGGCGGACGGCACGAATGCCTCGCACGGCGCGGAGCTGCCAAACAGCGGTACTGGGGTGCCGGCGAGGTTGCCCGGCACGCGGGGGTCGCTGCCGTCGGTCGTGTAAAAGATGGTTCCGTCCCAGCTACTGGGGTTGATCGTCATCGTCAGAGGGAACCCGCTGGGGACAATGCCGCCATATGACGAAAACTCGGGCGCCCGGGCGGTTCCGCCGATGCCGCGCGACTGGGAGTCGGTCCAGAACAGCCGGTCGGTGAGCCAGTCCTTCATCCAGTCGACCTCCGACTGGTGGGTGTCGCGGGAGCCAAATCCGTCGGCGTTGGGCCAGATGTAGGTCGCGAGAATCCGCCAGCGGTCGAAGTTGCGCGCGACGGCCGACTCGCCACTCCCGTTCGGGGCGTCGAGCTGGGCGTCGAATCCATCGATGGCTTCGAGGAGCGCGGAATCGGAGAAAAGACCCCGCCGCAGCTGCCAGTAGCGATCCCAGTAGGCAAGGTCGAACTCCGGGTCCTCGAAGAGCCGCTCGTACCACGGGTAGTCCGTCGCCCCGACTTGGGGGTAGTACCAGCCGGTGGGAAACTGCCCGCCAAGGTAGTTCGCATTCCCCAGCGCCAGGTTGTAGTCCCAGACGGGGAGCGCGCGGATTCTGCCGCCGCGCGGCTTGCTGAAGTACGAGCTGATGCGGTAGCCGTCGATCTCCTTGAAGAGCTCGACGAAGAGGTGCGTGTCGATGAAGCTGGGCACGTCGATGAAGGCGGCGTAACCGGACTCCGGGTCGTCGAAGGTGTCGTCGTGAAGCACGTCTTCGAACGCGTTCACGTGGTTCCGCAGCCAGTCGAACTGGGCGTCGTTGAGGGTCTGGGGATCGTGGGTATCGAGGAGGATTTTTTCGGTGGCGGTCGTCCACTCCTGGCTGCGGGGCGGCTTGTCCTTTTTGAAGATATAGCCCCCGGTGATGCGGTCGGGATCTACGATGTTGTCGTTGAGTTTTTCGATGTCGATGCGCTCGTCGCCGCGCTTGATCTTTTCCATCAACACGTAGACGCCCCGGTAATCGGCCATCGAGACGTCGCCGCCGCCCTGGTTGAAGAAGAGTTCGACGAAGCGGGTGCGGACGCCGCCTGCATTGCCCCAGAGCTCGCGCGCACGGGAGTAAACCAGGATATTGCGCATGAGAGTTTTGTCCGAATAGGGAGCGTGGAGTATCCAGTCGGAGTCGGCGGGCATGCCGAGGATGGAAGCGTCGGTGTCTTCGTCTTCATTGTTCCAGATTTCCCAAGCGTACTGTTTTTTGGGAAAGCCGGCGGAGGTCTGGCCGCGGACGTGCATGGCGCCCCGCCCATTGAAGTCCGGTGTGCCGGTCAGCCGCGCGAGGCCGTCGGCAGGGTCGGTCTCCATGGTCACCGCATAGACCGGGCGAAACGGCCGGGCGCCGGCGCTGCTGGCCGCGTCGATATTGATCCCGTGGGAATCGGCCACCACGATCGGCAGGGCGGACGTGAATGACTGGATGTCGGGGCCCACGGCGATAAAGGTTCGGCTCTTGACCGGTCCGGGGAGCCGGTCGGGCTCGAAGGTGCGGGCGCGGATCACGGTGGTGGTGGTCCAGGTGAAAGTGTGGGGTGCCACCGAGATGGGCGAGGCAGAAGTGGGCGCCGAATTATCCAATGTGTAGCGGATGACAGCCGATGGCGAGGCGGGCTCTGCGAGGGAGACCGTCACCGAGCCGGAGAAGAGTCCTCCGGGGCGCGAAAACTCGATTTCTTCGGTGGGCGGTCCGGCCGCCTGGAGCCCCCCGTTCTTCGCGCCGGGTGTGGGGGTCTGCAAGTAGCCGACCGTGCGGTCGTGGCCGAGCTCGCCGAAGGCGACGTCCTCGGCTTGGGCGCCGTAGGTGAAGCTGCTCAGCACCGTCACTCCGTCGGCGGCGACGAGGGCGACGCTGCCCCCGTCCTTTTCGAGGGTGAAGTTGGTATGCGGTGGTGTGGCGGTGTGCGGGCGGTCTTTGCCGGAGGCGAAAACGATGGCGTATTCGTAGGGCTGGAGCGTGATGGCCGGGAACTGCCAGAGGGTGAGGTTCCCCAGGTCGTTAGTGAGGGTGAGACCGGCCAGGTTCGCGGGGGTGTCTTGGCCGTTGTAGATCTCGATCCAGTCCGGCTCGTCCAGATCCTCGTCCTCCAGGTCTTCGTTGTCGGCCACGAATTCGGTGATGACCGGGCCGCCGGTCTGGATCGGCAGCTCGCCTTCCGTGGTGAATTCCAGGTCGTCGATGAAGGTATCTTGCGTCGCGCCGCCCGTGCGCCCGGAAAAAGCAAGCGTGTTACCGGGCGCCGGGATGAAGCCGGGGACCGGGAGGTCGGTGGCCAGCGTGCTGCCGCCATAGCTAAGATCGAGCCCGGATTCGTCCCAGTGCACGATGACGGGCAGCGTCTGATTGTGGAAGTTGGCAAAGTTTTGCGGGTAGTTGCCGACGCTGATGCCCCCGGCGAAGACCTCGACCGACGGGGCGTCGCCGCCGTTGTCGTAGGTGTCCCAGGCGACGGTGAGACCCTCGGCCAGCCCGAACCCGCCATCGCCAGCACCGTTGCCGGCCGGGATGGAGCCGAAGTTCAAGGAGACGCCGTCCGCCGGGTTCCCGCTGAGGCTCATGCGGAGGGTAAAAGAAAGCGTGAAGCTGGCAATTTCCTCTCCGGCGTCGAGATCCGGAAGCTTGAACGATGAGGCCGTTCCCCCGGTGCCGTTGG
>CAZKYJ010000058.1:0-12691 GCA_964556355.1 uncultured Verrucomicrobiales bacterium
ACACGAAGGCCAAAGAGGCCATGCTTTTCTACACCGACACCGCCGACGCCCCGTGGACCGTCGTCCGCTCCGACGACAAGAAACGCGCCCGCCTCAACGCCATCATGGCCGTGCTGCGGGACGTCCCCTACGCGGGCAAAGACGAGGCCCTGCTGGCCGACCTCGACCCGCTCATCGTCGGGCACGCGAAAGATATCTACGAGATTGGCGAATCGATGCCCGCCCCGGTCGAGGGTGCCTGAGCGGTGCGGCAGGCCCCGTTATCCCCCCCGCGGGAGCGTGACGAGGGCGGCGCAGGCAGCACCCACAAAACCGGCTTCCGCCAGGAGCTTGAAGGCGTCATCCCCGACGGTCAGCCAGGTGTGCAGGGCGCCAGAGATCACGTCTTCCCGGTTGGTGAGGGCGTCCATCCCGATGGACAGGACCGCCGCTGCGGCGGAGAACGTGAGGTAGGGGATACAGCAGCGGTAGCGGACGAGCTCCCGCCGGTAGGCCGCGATGACCGCCAGCCCGACCAGGCCGTAGGCCAAGATGATGAGATCGTCGATGCGGTCGGTCAGATTGGTGGCCTCGTGGCCGAGGTAGGCGCGGTGGATGTAGCTGTCCATCTTCTCGTGGATCTCCAACCATTCGTCGAGGGCGAGAAAGGTGAACCCGGCGGCGAAAATCATCCAAATGAAGGCGCCGCGGGTGGGGAGGTCATCGCCCCGGCTTAGCCCGAAGCGGCGCTTGCCCACCACGGTGCAGAGCACCGCCACCGCCGCGAGTTGGACGATCGATACAACGGTCGGAAAGCGTCCTTCCCCGAAGTAGCGCGTGGGGTTTGATTTGTCGGGGTGTTTGAATATGCCGAGGACGATCGCGAGAATGATGACGGCGATGTTGAGGGCGAGAACCCAAAGGAAAACGCGGCGCGCGCGGCTGCTCGCGTCCGAGGGCTGTGATGGGCTGATGGATGATGTCATTACCTAAGAGCCAATATCTTGCAGGCATGGTGGTCGCGCTTGCAAGATCAAATTTGGGTGGGCGCACCCTGAAAAAGAATCTCGTCGCGCGTGCCAGATCATCCGGTTCCTCAAGCCGTGAGCGGCTCGATGGGTGCGTCTGGTTCGGCCGCCCATCCGCGGGTCATGCGGACGTCCCTCCGGTGGTGCCGAGGGTTCCTCGGATGCGGCGTCGCCAGCCACCGGAGATCCGGGGAAGACCCTTCGCGAGCCTCGCCGCGCCAGGCGACCGGCGAAAGACACGCGCGCGCCGACGAGTAGCCTGCCCGATGCAACGCCCCCTCGTTTCCCTCGTCATTGCCGCCTGCCTCGCCGCCGCCGCCGCTCATGCTGCCGGCCGCCCCAACGTCCTCGTCATCATGGCCGATGACATGGGCTACGGCGACGTCAACGTGCTGAACCCGGCCTCGAACATCCCGACCCCGAACCTCGACAAGCTGGCCGGCGGCGGCGCGATCTTCACCGATGCCCACAGCGGTTCGGCGGTCTGCACGCCGACGCGCTACGGGCTGCTCACCGGGCGCTATTGCTGGCGCTCGCGGCTCAAAAGCGGCGTGCTCTTTCCGCCGAACGATCGGCCGCTCATCGAGGACGACCGCCCCACGCTCGCGAGCTATCTCAAGGCGCAGGGTTACCGCACCGGGATGGTCGGCAAATGGCACCTCGGGATCGGCTGGGCGAGGCGGGGCGACGGCGAGGTCGATTTCGACGCCCCGTTCACCGACGGACCGATGGAGAAAGGATTCGACGAGTGGTTCGGGGTGGCAGCCTCGCTCGACATGGTGCCCTACGTCTACCTCCGCGACCACCAGGCCGTGGCCAAAACGACCGCCATCCAGCCCGCGCTCCCCTTCCCCAAATTTATCCGTAAGGGCCCCCGCGATCCCGGGTTCGATCCCGGAGATTGCCTCGATGACCTCGCGGAGGAGGCGATCGCTTTCATCGGGCGCGCGGCCGCCGAGCCTGCGGATCCGTTCTTCCTCTACCTGCCGCTGACCGGGCCACACAAGCCGGTCTGGCCTCACGAGCGTTTCGTCGGATCGACCGGACTCGGTCCCTACGGGGACTTCGTCCACCAGGTTGATCATACGGTTGGTGTGGTGCTCGACGCCCTCGAGAAGTCCGGCCAGGCCGCGAACACGCTCGTCGTCTACACGAGCGACAACGGTTCGTTCATGTACCGTCGTGGGGACGGCGAGCCGCACCACCTCGAAAACCCGCATGAACAAGGGTATCGCCCGGGGGATCACACGGCCAACGCAGGATGGCGTGGCACCAAGGCGGACGTCTGGGAGGGCGGCCACCGCGTCCCGTTCTTCGTCCGCTGGCCGGAGAGGGTCGCGGCGGGCCAGCGGGTGGGCCGGACGACCTGCCTCACCGACATCATCGCTACCGTGGCTGAAGCCGTTGGAGCGCCGCTCCCCGAGGGGGCCGCGGAGGACAGCTATAGCTTCCTCGGCGACCTGACCGGCAGCCCCGCCGGGGAACGCCCGGGCGTCGTCAACCACTCGGCCGCCGGCGTGTTCGCCTTCCGGCAAGGGCCATGGAAACTGGTGCTGGGCAACGGCTCGGGCGGGCGCCAACAGCCGAAGGGCAAGCCGTTCGCCAAACCCTACGAACTCTACAATCTCGATGACGACCCCGGCGAAACGCAGAACGTTATCGGCGAACAGCCCGAGGTCGCCGCGAAGATGGAGGCCAGTTTCCATTCCATCGCGGGGGACGATCTCTAGGCTCCCCCGACTCCCGGCGGGCGCCGGCTGCAGTGACTCGCCCCCCCCCTTGCGGTGGTGGTGCGGGACATTGGCGTTCGTTTTCCGGTGGCTTTCGTGTTAGCTAGAGGAGGTGTTCCGGGTCACATCGTTCGCTTGCGCTTTCCTGATTGCCGGATCGGCCATGGTGATGGCTAACGAACCGCGGCGCATCCTCGTCGTCCATTCGTTCGGAAGAGACTTTTTACCCTTCGCCGACGTGGCGACGGTGTTTCGCAGCGAGGTCGCCCGCCTCTCGCCCGTCCCGGTGGAGTTTATGGACGCCTCGCTGGAGATGGCGCGCTTCGACGGGGGCGACCGGGACGGGCCGCTACTCGATTTCCTCCTGGCTACCTACCGGGATCACCCGCCAGACCTGCTCGTTCCCATCGGCGCCCAGGCTGCCCAGTTCTGCGTCCGGACGCGCGACACCCTGTTCGCCGACACACCGATCCTGATGTTGGCGGTGGAAAGGCGCCGCCTCGCTGGTCTGATCGAAACCCCCGGGGTGGCCTCCGTCGGGGTCGACCTGGAAGTGGGCCGCTACGTCGAGAATATCCTCGATGTGCTGCCCGGGACCAAGCACGTCTACGTGGTCATGGGCACCGCCCCGCTCGGGCGCTTCTGGGAGGGGGTGTGCCGGACGGAGTGGGCGCGATACGAATCCCAGGTCACTTTCCACTGGCTCAGCGACGAGCCCATCGACGCGATCTGCCGGAAGGTGATCAATCTCCCACCCGACTCGGCCGTTTTTGTGGGCATCGTGAACCGCGATGCCGCCGGGGTTCCCCACGAGGCCGGTGCCGCCCTTCACGCCATCGCCAAAGTTTCTGCCGCCCCGATTTTTGGCTACACCCTGGCCCAGCTCGGCGACGGGATCGTGGGAGGGCGGCTGGCGCCGATGCCCGCGGTGGGTGAGGCCGGGGCAGACGCGGCGGTGCGGATCTTGGCCGGTGAACCGGTCAGCTCCATCGGAACCGAGGAGCTGCCGCTCGCCGATCCGGCCTACGACTGGAGGGAGCTGGACCGCTGGGGGATTCGGGAGTCCCGGCTCCCGCCAGGATCGACGGTGCTCTTCCGCCAGCCGGGGCTCTGGGAAACCCACCGGACCGCACTGCTAGCCGCCCTGGCATTTATCCTCATCCAGAGCGTCCTCATCGCCCGCCTGCTGGCCGCCCGCCGCCGTGCGCGGCAGACCGACGCGAGCCTCAGCCTCGCCGCCGACGCGGCCAAGATCGGGCTCTGGCAGAGTGGCACGGGCGCGAGAGGATTCACCGCCTCGTCCCGCTGGCGCACCATTTTCGGGTTTTCTCCGAGCCAGCTGCTCTCCATCCGCGAGGTCCTGGAGTGTATTCACCCCGATGATCGCGACGCCCTCACCGGTGCCATCGAGCGCGCGGCGAGCGACGGCCGCTCGTTCTCGCTCGAGCACCGGATCGTCCGCCCCGACGGATCGGTGCGCTGGATCGCCACCCACGGCCGGGCCGATTCCGGGGGGAACGGACACCGGAACGGTACGCGCGGCGCGTCGATCGACATCACCGGGAGGCGCGAGGCTGAGGCGACCGCCGATCTCCAGCGGCAAGAGCTTGCCCACCTGTCCCGCGTGTCGTCCCTCGGCGTCCTCTCCGGAGCCCTCGCCCACGAGCTCAACCAACCCCTCGGCATCATCTTAAGCAACGCCCAGGCCGCCCGCCACCTTCTCGACTCAGCCAACCCGGACATCGGGGAGCTGCGTGATATCCTGGATGATATTGTGAACGAGGACCGCCGTGCGGGCCAGGTGATCGAGCGGCTCCGCGCCCTCCTCCGCCGGGGGGAGTCGACGCGCCAACCCGTGGACGTAAACGAGAGCGTGCGGGAGGTCATCCGCCTCACGGAGAGCGATCGCGTCCGCCGCAAGGTCACGCTGGAGGCGAGGCTCGGTGAGGGGTTGCCGCCGGTTCTCTCGGACCGGGTCCAGCTGCAACAGGTGGTGCTGAACCTGCTCGTCAACGCCTGCGACGCCATGGAAGAGCGCCCGCCCGGAGAACGGTCCGTTACGGTCGAGACCGGGGCGGACGGGGGCTGGGTCCGCATTGCAGTACGCGACCGGGGAAGCGGCCTTCCCGATGATACCGAGGAACTCTTCAAACCGTTTCACACGACCAAAGAGCGGGGATTGGGGATGGGGCTCACCATCTGCCGCATGCTGATCGTCGCCCATCACGGGACACTCTCCGCCGAGAGCGTCCCGGACGGTGGAGCGGTGTTCACGATCGCGCTGCCGCTCGCGCTCGGAAAGGAGGCGGCGTGACCGGGGCGACCATCGGCCTGGTCGACGATGACCCCGGGATGCTCCGTGCCCTCGAGCGGCTGCTGAGCGTCCACGGCTACAGGGTGCGTACGTTTAGGTCGGCCGAGGAGTTCCTCGTCGGGTTTCGGCGGTCGTCCCTCGCCTGTGCCGTGCTCGATCTGTCCATGCCCGGGCTCGACGGCCTCGAGCTCCAGGAGGCGCTCCGGACGCGGGGCGAACGCCTCCCCGTCCTTTTCCTCACCGGCCAGGGCGATATCCCAGCCACCGTCCGCGCCATGAAGAATGGGGCCATCACCTTCCTGACCAAGCCGGTCGACGAAACCAGTTTGCTGAACGCCCTCCGCCTCGCCCTCATCGAGTCCGCCCGCCTCGGTGCCGAGCACGAGGAACTCGGGTTGCTTCGCCAGAGCTTCGAACGTCTCACCCCCCGGGAGCTAGAGGTTCTCCGTCACGTGATCGCCGGCAAGTCAAACAAGTGCATCGCCTCCGATCTGGGGGTCAGCGAGCAGACGGTCAAGGTCCACCGCATGCACGTCACCCGGAAAACCGCCCTCCCGTCGGTCGCCGAACTCGTCCGTGCCGCCGATCGCCTCGGCATCCGACCGGCCCCGTGAGCGCCCGGCCCTCCCCCGCCGGGGCGCGCGCACCGCTCCGGTCGCCCGAGGGGCTGCGGCGGAATCGCGGAATCTCGAAAGGCCTGGGCGGGGTAGTGGCTTAGTACCAAAGTTCAATTTCATCTCGCTCCACGAACCTTAGTGTCTGAAGCCATGCTCGCTCCCCCGCTCATCGCCGTCCTCGACGACGAGGCGAAGATGCGGACGGCGCTCCGCCGCCTCCTGCAGATCCATGGCTATCGCGTCGAACTATTCGATAGCGCGGCTCGCCTCATCGACACGCCGGCCGATCCGGGCTTCGACTGCCTGATCCTCGACCTCCACATGCCCGACCTCGACGGGTTCGAGGTCTTGGCTGCTCTGGCGGGGCGCGACCACGCCCCGCCGGTCGTGGTGATCACCGGGCATGACCAGCCGGGCTACGAGGAACGCGTCTCCCGCCTCGGGGCGTCGGCCTATCTTACCAAACCCTGCGATGAGAGCACGCTTCTCCATGCCATCGGCGAAGCGATCGGGGCATCGCCCGTCCCGAGCGAACCGGTGGACTAGCGGGCGGCCCCCCCCCGCCGGCACCCGAATTTCCGCTGGGGAGCGCGCCGTTTCTGTTGACCTGTCCACGAAGTCTCCCCTAGTTTCGCCGGTGGTGAACCAGTGGCTATTTTTTTTGATCGTGGGCGGGGTCTTACTGGCCGCGTCCGAGTTCGGGCTGCGCGTCGGATTCCGACTGCATTCCGAAAAAGACGAGGCGAGAAAGAGTCAGATCGGAGGCGTCCAAGGCGCCGTCCTCGGCCTGCTTGGACTGCTCCTCGGGTTCACCTTCGCCATGTCGGTGGCCCGCAACGACGCCCGCCGGAACCTGGTGCTCCAGGAGGCGAACTCCATCGGCACCACCTGGATGCGGGCGGGGCTCCTTCCCCCGGGCGCAATCGCGCGCCCGGCCGGTGTGGCTTCCCGCACGGAGGAGGTCAGAGGACTGCTGCGGCAATACGTGGACGTCCGCATCGCCGGGCGGGAGGTCTCGGACGATGCCGCCCTGCTGGCGGAGGGGATCCGGCAGTCGGGGGAGATCCAGGGCGCACTCTGGTCGCACGCGGAAGAGGCCGCGGCCGAGGCTCCCACCCCCGTCGTCGTTTCCTTCATCAGCGCGCTCAATGAGATGATCGACACCGACGCGGCGCGCATCGCCGCCGGGAGGAACCGGATCCCGGCGACCGTCTGGATCCTCGTCGTGTTCGTGGCGGCATTCGGATGCTTCACCAGCACCTACGGGAGCGGTGCCCAAGGTGCGCGATCCAATTTCACCAGCTTCTTCCTCCCGGTGCTCATCACGATTGTGATCGGGATGATTTTTGATATCGACCACTCCCTTCAAGGGGTCATCGGTGTGAGCCAGCAACCGATGCTCGACCTCAAGGCGAATATCGCCGAGTAGGGCCACGGGCGCCGTCGCGGTCAGGTGCCGGGGGAACGGGGGGGCTCCCGGCCGAGCGCCCGGGCGAATGCGCCCGGCGCCATGTTCCGGTTCGGGATCTCGATTCCCGAAACCCCGATCGGATACGGAACGAAAGTTTAATGTCCGCAATCCCCGCTCGGCGAGTATCATATGCCCATGTCACGAATGATCCTCCCGCTCGCGGTGGTCTTCGGCCTAGCGCTTCCTGCTGGAGCCCAAGATGCCGACTTGGCCAAACAGCTCTCGAACCCGGTCGCCGACCTGATATCGGTGCCCCTACAGAGCAACTTCGACTTCGGTATCGGTCCCGGCGACGGCACCCGCTGGACGACGAACGTGCAGCCGGTGATCCCGGTCGGAATCGGCGATGACTGGAACGTCATCTCGCGTACCATCCTCCCGATCATCGATGTGGAGGGCACCCTTCAGGACGGTGCCGGCGACGCCTCGGGGCTCGGCGATATCGTCCAAAGCTTCTTTTTCTCTCCGAAATCCAGCGATCCGATCTGGGGGGTCGGGCCCGTCTTCCTCTTGCCCACCGCCACCGACGAGCTGCTGGGATCCGAAAAATGGGGGGTGGGGCCGACGGCCGTCGTCCTCAAGCAGAGCGGAGCCTGGACCTACGGGGCCCTCGCCAACCACCTTTGGGACGTCGGCGGTGATGGCGACCGCGATCCGGTCAACGCGACCTTCCTCCAACCCTTCCTGAGCTACACCACTCCGAAAGCCACCACCTTCACGGCCAACCTCGAGTCGACCTACGACTGGGAACGCAGCCAGTGGAACATCCCCCTGAACTTCGTCGTCAGCCAGGTCGTCAAGATCGGGAGTCAGCCGGTCCAGTTTTTCGGCGGTGCCCGCTACTATCTCGAAACGGCCGATGGCGGACCCGAGTGGGGAGTGCGCTTCGGGCTTACCCTTTTGTTTCCGAAAGGGTGAACCAGGTTTTCCCCCGTCCGGAGTGCGGGCGAAAGACCGTCCACGTCCGCCCGATAGCCCCGCGGCGCTGACCCGGCCGATGGCCCGCAGGCTCGGCCAGCTGAACCGCGTCGCCGTCGGCGTAGGTCGAACCTCCCGGTAGCGCCAACGGTGTCCCCGACGCCATCGGCTCGATCGCCCCGTTCGGGGTGATCGAGCGCACGGCGAGAACTCGTTCTCGTTCCCCCCGAGCGGCCGATCGCCCGCTCGGGGTGGGGGGGCTGGCGGTCAGTCGGGTGGGGCGCGATCGAATTTCGGTTCCGGTGTCTGAAGCCGACCGTTTTTCCAGGAACCGGCACCGGCATGAGCTCGTGGGGGAATCTCCCGTTCGGATCTTATACCAAAGTTCAATACCCATCCTCGCCACCGGCGCCAAGTTAACTCCGAGAGCCACCTTGGGCGGGTGGGCTCCGCGTTAATTGACCCCATCCCGACCAATACGTGGCAAACCCTTCCTCTCCCGATCGACTAAGGTTCCTTCCCGACCAGATGACCCGGATGCCGGAGCGCACCCCGCTGCCCCCCGCCACTTCAGATTTACCCACGAAAATACAATATGAGTAGAATATACCCACTCCTAGGAGCGATCTGCTGCCTCGTTGTCACGGCGGCACCTGCCCAAGACAAGAAGCCCAATATCCTCGTCATCTGGGGGGATGATATCGGCACGGAGAACATCAGTTACTACAACCGGGGGATGATGGGCTACCAGACGCCCAATATCGACCGCATCGCGCACGAAGGCGTCTTCTTCACCGACTACTACGGCCAGCAAAGCTGTACCGCCGGTCGGGCCGCCTTCATCAGCGGGTCCGTGCCGATTCGCTCGGGGATGACCAAGGTCGGGCTCCCCGGTGCGGCCGAAGGATGGCAGCAGACCGACGTGACCATGGCTACGGTGATGAAGAGTCTCGGCTACATGACCGGCCAGTTTGGCAAGAACCACCAGGGTGATCGCGACGAGCACCTTCCGACAGCGAACGGGTTCGATGAGTTTCTTGGCAATCTCTACCATCTCAACGCGGAGGAAGAGCCAGAGAACGAAGACTACCCGGGAGATATGATCATGGCCGACGGAAGGACATTCCGGGAAACCTTCGGTCCCCGGGGTGTCATCCACTCGTTCGCCGACGGGAAAATCGAGGATACCGGGCCGCTCACCAAAAAGCGGATGGAAACGATCGACGAGGAGACGGTGGCGGCGGCCAAAGACTTCATGACGCGCCAGGTCGAGGCGGACAAGCCGTTTTTCTGCTGGTGGAATGGTACGCGCATGCACTTCCGTACCCACGTGAAGGAGGAGAACCGTCACAAGGGGAACGACGAGTACACCGACGGCATGATCGAGCACGATGGGCATGTGGGAGATCTGCTCAAGTTCCTCGACGACAACGGCCTCGCCGAGAACACCGTGGTGATGTATTCGACCGACAACGGCCCGCACTACAACACCTGGCCGGACGCCGGCACCACGCCGTTCCGCAATGAAAAGAACTCTAACTGGGAAGGTGCCTACCGCGTTCCCTGCTACGTCCGCTGGCCCGGGAACATCCCCGCAGGAACGGTTCTCAATGGGATCGTTGCCCACGAGGATTGGCTCCCGACTTTCGCCGCGATCGCTGGCGATACGGAAATCAAGGACAAACTAAAGGCGGGCGTAGAATTGAATGGCCGGGACTACAAGAATCACATCGACGGCTACAACCAGCTGGAATACATCACCGGCAAGTCCGAAACGGATCCCCGCCGGGAGTTCATGTATGTGAACGATGACGGCCAGATCGTGGCGATCCGCTACGATGCATGGAAAGCGGTTTTCCTCGAGAACCGGGGGATGGCCTTCGAGGTGTGGCGCGAGCCATTCACCGAGCTGCGTGTTCCCCTACTTTTCAACCTGCGCCGGGATCCTTTCGAGAAAGCGCAGCACAACGCGACGATGTACAACGACTGGTTTCTCGAACGGGTTTTCGTGCTCGCACCGATGCAGCAGTTCGCCGCGAAGTTCCTCATGACCCTAAAGGATTTCCCCCCGAGCCAAACGCCGGGTTCGTTCAATCTTGAGAAAGTTCAAAAGCAGATCGAAGCGTCGATGGGCGGGCGTTGACCGTCCGCCCGAGTGATCGGCTGCCGTCCGTCGTGGACGGCGGCCGCAGTCCCGTGAGCCCCTCACCGGTCGACTAAACCGAGGAGCCATCGCGAGCAACGAGGCCCTTTTCCATCATGTGGATCATCCCCAAAACCGTTCGATGAAGACACTCTCGTCGCTGACCCTCGCCCTGGCTGGGCTCTTGGCTTCCAGCGGTCCCGCCGTGGGCGGTGACCCCAAGCAGACCATCGCTCCGCCCGTCGATTACGCCCCGGCCGAGTCCCCCTGGCGGTTCCGCCTTGACACCTACGCTTGGCTGACGGCCGCCGATGGCACCATTGGCGCCGGGGGGCTGACCGCGCCGGTTGACATCAGCATCTCCGACACCCTCGATGCGCTGGACATCGCTTTCATGGGCGCGTTCGAGATCGCCTACGATCGCTGGAGTTTCGCCACCGACCTCGTCTACGGTGAGACCTCGACCACCGAGGAACTGCCCGGCTTCCTTTTCAAAGATGTGAACGTCCAGAGCGAACAGTTCTTCGGCACGTTCGCTCTGGGCTACGACGTGGTTTCCGACGAGGCCTGCCGCCTTACCGTCTATGCGGGTGCCCGGCTCACCTACGTGAGCACCGACTTGGAATTCCGGCCGGGGCGCCTGGCGGGGAGAACCATCGGCGCCGATGACACCTGGGTCGACCCGTTGGTCGGATTCCGCGTCCGCGCTTCGCTCGGTGGCGACTTCTTCATTTTTGGCGACGCCAGTATCGGGGGGTTCGGTGCCGCCTCCGACCTCATCTGGAGCGCCACCGGCGGAGTCGGCTACAACGTGACGCAGAACGTGTCGCTCGGCCTAGGCTACCGGGGGTATGGTTACGACTACGAAGACGACCAGTTCATTTTCGACGTCGATTCCTACGGTCCCGTCGTCGGGCTGGAGATCCGCTTCTGAGACGTGCCGGACGAACATATTTGCAGAAGCCACCCAAACACGCGAATAACTAGAGAATATGAAACGCACCATCGTCACCTTCGCCGCGCTCGCCGTCGCGCTCGCCCTCTCCGGATGCACGGAGAAAGACCCTTTCGCCATCGCGGATACCGATGGCAATAGCACGCTCTCTCCAGGCGAGTTCGAGCGCTTCATGCTGGAGGCCATCTACACCGAGTCCGATTCCGATGGCGACAAGAAGGTGACCATGGCCGAGTACGCGGCGGCCAATCCGAGCGGGAAGAAGTTCAAGACCATCGACGCGGATGGCGACGGAGGGATCACCCCGGCCGAGGCCAAGGCCTTCGCCACCGACCAGGGCACCTTCGATGAGCTGTTCGCCAAGATAGACGCCGACGGCAGCAAGACCCTCACCCGGGCGGAGGCCGAGGCCTTCCATTCGACGGTGACCGCGACGGAAGGTTCCACCAAACTCGAAAAGCTTTCCAACGCCACCAGCCAATAAGATGAAATTGCTCTCGATCTACCTCGTTGTGGCCACACTGCTGGCCGGACTCTTCACTTCCTGCGTCAGCCCGGACCCCTACGTCCGACAGGGCCGCCGTTCGGGCGCCGTCGTCGGTGGGGTTACCGGCGCCGTGATCGGGAACAACATCAAAGGCGGCAACTCGTGGGGCGGGGCGGCCATCGGCGCCGCCGTCGGGGGGCTGGCCGGCGATCGCCGCGGGAAGGTGAACTCGATGTATTACCGGAGCCGTCCCTATTACTACTACTAGATGATCGGCTAACGGAAGGGGTCCCATTCTCGCCTCGATGAAATCTCCCGCCAACGATCGCTTCCCCGCGGTCGTCTTCCAAGACGGTTTCGGGGCGGGCTCCGTCGATCGGCTCCCGCCGGGCACGTCGGCACCGTTTCGCCACCACTCAGACATCCGTCACCGTGAACCATTGCACCATTGATGGATTCGACCAAGACAACGTGACATATGAGGTGGCCATCCGTGCGGGCACCCCCTGGATTCACCGGGCTCCCCACGGCTCGGCCACGCGGCGTCCGGAGCCCCGGGTACGGCCGGTTCGCCCCTAGGATCGACGAATTGAATTACAGGATGCGGCGCTTCGGCCACGAGGTGGATCCGCCCGCCTCGACCCCTTCGAACCCCCGTTGGTTTCCTCGCCCGCATCCGCCCACCCATGACCGCCCGAGACGCCCTCCTAGAGATCTCCAAATCGATGAACGCGGCCGTCATCGGCCAAGAGTCCGTCGTCGAGCGGATTCTCATCGGGCTTCTCGCCGATGGTCACATCCTCATGGAAGGCCTCCCGGGTGTCGCCAAGACCCGTTCGATCAAAACGCTCTCCGCGCTCGTCGAGTCGGACTTCAGCCGCGTCCAGTTCACCCCGGACCTCCTGCCTTCCGATGTTACCGGATCGGAGATCTACCGCGAGCAGACGGGGACCTTCGACTTCCAGCGGGGGCCGATTTTCGGCAATCTCGTCTTGGCCGACGAGATCAACCGCGCCCCGGCCAAGGTGCAGGCGGCGCTGCTCGAGGCC
>CAZKYJ010000059.1:0-12665 GCA_964556355.1 uncultured Verrucomicrobiales bacterium
CCGCTCCCGGATCAACTTCGCCAGTTTGGTCAGCCGCGATGATTTGATCAGAAAAATATCATCCACGATGTAGACATCTTCCGCCTCGATCTGGGCCAGTTCCTCCACAATAGATTCGGGGCTGCGGGCGTAAGGATGCCCGTCGGTGATGCGCCAGGTGAAGCAGAAATTACATTTATACCAGCAGCCCCAGGTGGTCTTCATGGTGGCCACCGGCCGGTGAAAGATGTAATAGTACCGGTGCTGCAGATGGGCTACCAGATCCCTTCGCGGGAAGGGTAGGGTATCGGCGTGGGGCATATAAGCCTGCCCCTCCGTTTTCAATACCTGGTTCGGAGCGATGGGTAGTGCCAGGCCCGGTATTTCCAGTAGGGAATCCCCCCGGCTAAAGGCTTCAATAATAGTAGAGATCAGGGATGTACCGTCTCCCAGAACAATACAGTCTACGGAGGGGTCGGCAAAATCTTCCGCACAGCGGGAAGCGTGTACGCCGCCGACCACGGTCCTCACCTGCCGGTTCCAGGTCTTTGCCTGCCGGCAAAGTTTGATCACTTCATTAACTCCGGAAATGTAGCAACTCGTACAGATCACATCGGGCTGAAATTGCCTCAGCCGCTTTGCAAAACCCCGTTCCAGGATCATATCCATGATCTGGAGGTCGTGGCCTTCCAGACCGGCGGCGACGTATTCCAGCTCCAGGGGCTCGCAGATCATGACATTTTTCAGGCCGATGGTATGTCTGGGTACCGGAGGGCGGACTAATAAGATCTTCATAAGGTGGTTTTCATGATGGTGAACGGGCATAGTAATTAATGTAAGTGGTCAGTGAGTCGGTAAACAGTAGTTAGTGATAAAGAGCCGACTTATAATGAGGCGATTAGCGCCCAAAATTGATCTCAGGAGTATGCGATGCGCCTGAAGTGGCGGCTTCTTGGGGCGGGATGGTGGCTCGGGACGGAATCGAACCGCCGACACGCGGATTTTCAATCCGCTGCTCTACCAACTGAGCTACCGAGCCTTTCCCACGTTCAGCGCGGAACCGTCGATCTGATCGGTCTCGCAAATTGCGGGAGGGATCGTTAGCGTCGGTGGGAACGATGGCAAGCAGAATGTTGCCTCCCGACGAAGGTTTTTTGCGAGGATGCCCCCCCGACGCACTTACTCACGAGCCACCCGCCCCGAATCGCGGCCACAAGAATTTTACAAAAAGTGAGATTTCGACTTGAAAATATGGCTAAATTAGAGATAAGTTTTTGTTAATGGATTCCGTCAATATCGACTGGTTATGATTTTTTTAGTAAACGGTCTTGCCAACTCGACATCTTATGGATTATAGTAGTTTCACTCGGTCGATAGTTTGCGGCCACCGAAGAACGCGAAACCTAAAATGGTCGAAAAAATGAAAACCCAATCCCACGTTGAAAACTTGCCTAGCGGGGAGGTCGATCGCGTCGCCGACTTCATCATGTTCACGCAGCGGTCGTTTCTTTTGAATCTTTCCCGCGATCTGAACAAGGGAAATGTCTCCTACGCCCAATTTTTCTTGCTCGGTTATCTGGCCAGCGAGGACTATCTTTCGATGACCGACATCGCGAACAAGATGGGGCACTCGACGGCCGCTGCCACGGGGCTCGTTGACCGCTTGGAGAAGCTTGGCTACGTGGAGCGGGTTCACGCGGTGGAAGATCGCCGGAAGGTGATGGTGCAGATCACGGACAAAGGTCGAAAGCTGGTGGGGGAGATGCGGCAGGGGATCGTGGAGAACCTGGCCGATCTGATGGCCAACATGGACGAGGGCGAGCGCGGCGAGATTGTCGGAGCTGCCGGTCATATCCGCTAGGGTTTTGGAGCGTTTCCCGGAGCTCGATCGGGTGCCGGGGCTCGGGCACGGCTTCGTGACGCGGGTGCCGGGCGTCCGGGTGGATGTCGAGCGCGAGGAGGCGATCGCTGGGCTCCGCGACCACTGGATGACGTGCGTCGGGGAACTCGGGTTTCGGGAGTCTGGGCTGCGGATGGCCGAGCAGGTGCACGGGAACGGGATCGCTATGGTTTCCGAAGAAACTGGCGGCATGCGTGCCGAGGGCTGTGACGGTCTCATCACCGCCACACCCGGGATCGCGTTGGGAATACTTGTCGCTGACTGCTGTGCGATTTATGTGGTGGATCCGATCTGTCGCGCTTGCGGGCTTTTTCATTCGGGTCGGAAAGGCACGGAACTCGGAATTGCGACACGGGGCATCGGTGCGATGCAGGAAGCGTTTGGGAGCGATCCCGAGGATCTCACCATTCGCCTGAGCCCGTGCATCCGCCCGCCGGACTACGAGGTCGATTTCGCGGCGGAGATCCGCAGGCAATGTTTGGCGGCGGGGGTGCGGGCGGCGAACCTTCGTGACGACGGGGTATCGACCGCCAGGGCGTTGGATCGCTACTACTCGTATCGCGTGGAGAAAGGCAAGACCGGCCGGATGCTGGCGTTGCTCGGGTGGGTATGAGGGCGTAGAGGAGTGGCCATGCCCCGTTTTTCGTCCCGCCAGTTTGATCCCGACGAGCCCGAGCTCATGGATCGTCCGGCGGCCCCGGGGGCGGGTGATGCGTGGCGCCGCGATCTTGCCAACCTCCGGGGGCTGAACCGCTACTTCGGCGCCTACCGTATCGTCCGCTGGTATCTGCGGGGGCGCATCCGGGAGGGGGAGGCGGTTTCGGTGCTCGACCTGGCCACCGGCAGCGGGGATATCCCCCGGCTGGTGGTCGATGTCGCCCGGGCGGCCGGCACAACCGTCGAAGTGACGGCGGTGGATCGCCATCCGCTGACGCTCGCGATCGCGCGGGACCTGAGCGGGGATTACCCGGAGATTGGCTATGAGGAGGGCGATGCCCGCTCGTTCGGCGGACGGGGGCGGGTCTTCGATTACGTGCTTTGCTCGCTGGCGCTCCACCATTTCACCGAATGTGACGCGATCCTGGTCTTGGCGCAGGCGCGGAGACTGGCGAAGCGGGGGGTGTTGGTGGCGGATTTGGAGCGCTCGTTTTTTTTGGGGGTGGGCGTTTGGGCGATTACGGCGACGGTCTACCGGGATCCGATGACGGTGGTGGACGGTCGGATGTCGGCACGCGCGGCCTTTTCTGCGGACGAGTTCCGCGATCTCGCCCGAAGGGCAGGATGGGACATCACGGGCCACCGGAAATTCCTCTGGGGGCGCCAGGCTATCTGGGACGACCTTTGATCAATGAACGGCACGCATCACGCGCTCACGCTGGCCGCACCGGCCAAAATAAACCTGTGGCTCCGCGTTCTCGGCCGCCGGGAGTCCGATGGCTACCACGAGCTCGATACACGGATGGTGCCGTTGACCCTCGCGGATGCGGTCGGGCTGAAGATCGGGGGCCCCGGGACGGGGCTTCGCTTCGCCTGTGACGCTCCGGGGGTTCCTCGCGATGGATCAAATCTCGCCGTGCGCGCGGTGCGTGCTCTGGAGGAGGCAACGCAGATGAAATTCGATGTGGAAGTGAGTCTTGAGAAGCACATCCCGAGCGGGGCGGGGCTCGGCGGGGGGAGCAGCGATGCCGCGGCGGTGCTGATGGGGATCGATCACCTCTTCGAGCTTGGCATCGGGCGGGACCGGCTGGTGCCCATCGCGGCATCCCTTGGCGCCGACGTGCCGTTTTTCCTCTTCGGGCAGCCATGCGACTGTCGCGGGGTGGGGGAGATCATCGAGCCCGGCCAGCCGATGGACCGGCTCCCGCTCCTGCTGGTGAAGCCGAATTTCGGAGTGCCAACCCCCTGGGCCTACTCGCGGTGGCGAGACGCTCAAGAAATACCGGGCATCGACTACCGGGGGCAAGAGACACCGTGGGGCACTCTACGCAATGATCTCGAACGACCAGTATTTGAAAAGTTTCCAATACTATTCCTAATCAAACGCTGGCTACGGGAGCAGGAGGGGGTCGAAGCGGCGCTCCTTTCGGGATCGGGGGCGACCGTCTTCGCCATTCTCACGGAAACCGCGGATGCGGCAAAGTTGGAAGGCGCGGCACGGGAGGCGTTCGGGGATCCGACGTGGATCTGTGCGACCTCGATCGCGGGCGCTCACGTCACCCGCCACTGAAGCGGTATCGGGCAGGGGGGAGGCGGGGTCTGCTAATGGTAACCCGTTGAAAAGAAAGGAGCGCCAGGTGCTCACTCAAGCAACCCAGCGCTCCAATCAACCTCAACACATCTATGAAACCAACAAGCTTTCCAGCAAGAATCGGTAACACTAATATGAGACATGGGGTGGCCGATTTAGTTCAAAGAAATGGGTCTTTTTTTGCGGTTTTTTCTGTGCCAAGCCTAGGGAGTTCTCCACCAGTGAGTTACGGATTCAGCCTCTGGATCACGAATGGCGCGTCGGGGCTCGAGCGGGCGTAGAGGAAGCGATCGTGCAATCGGCTGGGGCGGCCTTGCCAGAATTCCCACTCGTCGGGGACGAGGCGAAATCCGCCCCAGAACTCGGGGAGCGGCACCGGAGCGTCCGCCGGATCCGAGCGTTCGGGGTATTTTTGGCGGAAGTACGCCGCGCGTTCGTCGAGGGCCGACCTGTTCGGCAGGGGGGCGCTCTGGTCCGAGGCGATCGCCCCGATCTGGCTGGTGTAGGGTCGGCTGTGGAAATAGGATTCCGATTCTTCGCGCGAGGTCTTCGAGACCCTCCCCCGCACGCAGACCTGCTTTTGCAGGGCGGGCCAGAAGAACGTGGCGGAGGCGAACGGGTTGTCTTGCAACTCGGTGGCTTTCCGGCTGGTATAGTTCGTGAAGAACGCGAGCCCCCCCTGCGAAATCCCTTTGCACAGGACAGTGCGCGCGGAGGGCCTGGCCTCCGGTGTCGCGGTGGCGAGGGTCATGGCATTCGGTTCCGCCACCTCCGGGCACTCGGCGGCGAGATCCAGCCATCGTCGCAGGAGATCGACGGGATCCTCCGGGAGATCGACGCGGCGGAGCTCGCCCACCGAATAGTCGATGCGCATGGCGGCGAGGGGCGAATTCTTGTTTGATTCAGACATGGGGTGGTGGTTGGTGCGCCCACCGAATACGCTTGCCCCATGCCCCCCTCAAGTCACCGCAACGACGAAGATCTCGACCGCACGCTGTATCACGAGACGACCATCCTCAGCCGCCTCGACGCGCTGGCAGGAAACATCACCGACGACTACGCGGGGCGGAACCTCACCGTCGTGGCCATCCTGCACGGGAGCATCATCTTCGTGGCGGATCTCCTGCGGCGGATCCACCTTCCGCTCCTGGTGGAAACGATCAGCGTCTCCAGCTATCACGGCGGGACGGAAAGCAGTGGCACGATCACGTTCAACCAGCTGGAGCTGCCCGACTTCCGCGGCCAGCACGTCCTGCTGGTCGACGATATCTTGGATAGCGGGCGCACGCTCGCCGCGATCAAAGACCGGGTGATCAACGAGTGTTCCGCCGAATCCGTCAGCATCTGTGTGCTCCTGAGCAAGAAGCTGGAACGTGCGGTCGAGGTGCAGCCGGACTACGTGGGATTCGAGATCGGAAACGAGTTCGTGGTCGGCTACGGGCTCGACTACCAGGGGCGTTACCGAAACCTCCCGATGGTGGCGACACTTACCCGTGAGGCCATCGAGAAAGGGGCGTGGGCGAGGCCGTGAGCGCGGGGCAGCCATTGCGCTTCCGGGTGCTCTTCTTTTCGCTGCTCCGCGACATCGTGGGCGGCGAGTCCTTCGAGAGGGAGATCGCGGGGAGCGGCGGTACGGTCAAGGTCGCCGAATTGCTCGAATCGCTCTATGCCGAATGGCCTGCGTTGCGCGACTGGGATTCCAAGCTCCTCGTGGCAGCGGATCTGGAATACGTTTCGCGGGACGAGGCGCTGCGCGACGGGCAAGAGATCGCGATCATGCCGCCGGTGCAGGGCGGTTGAGAAGGGGGGGGGCGTCCCCGTCGCGGCGGTGACCGACGTGCCGGGGCGGCGCCGATGTCCCCGCGGGAGCCACGGGGAAAGCGCCCCGGAAAGGCGCCATCTCAAGGTCGCCGGCGTCCGACAACTCGCCCTTGCGCGGCGCCGATTGGCGGGGTTGGATACCGGTCTCATGAAGTGGTTCTACGCCTTGGGCAACGATCAGAAAGGTCCCGTCAACAGCACCCAACTCCGGGCGCTGGCGGGGAGCGGTGTCATCGGTCAGGCATCGCTCGTCTGGCACGAGGGAATGCCGCAGTGGCAGCCCTATGCCAGCGTCGCCGCCGAGGTCGAGTCGACCATGGACGAGGCGACGGAGGGGGCGGCGGGTGACATGGAAGTGTGTGCGTACTCGGGCGAAGTCCATGCGCGCGGCGAGATGCTGCAATACGGTGATCACTGGGTTGCGGTCCCGCACAAGGAAGCTTTCGTGGCCAGCCTGCAGCAGGGGAAGGAAATGGTCGCCGGCGAACGGATGAGTGCCATGGTCTACGTCGGGTTCTGGTGGCGGGTCCTGGCCTCCACGGTGGACTTTTTTGTCAAGATGGTGCCCAGCCTCATTTTCAATATCCCGTCCTACATCGTCCAGGGGAAGCAGGCCTACGACATGGCCGAGGCCGGGGGCAACCCGACGGAGATGGTCGAAGGTTTTAACCAGATGACCCCCCTTATCATCGGGTTAAGCATCCTGGCATTCGTGGCGTCGGTCGCGTTCAGTATGGCCTACGAGACATGGATGGTCGGAAAATACGGCGGCACACTCGGCAAGCTCGTGTGCGGGTTTCGCGTCGTCCGCGCCGATGGCGCGCAGCTGAGCTACATGGCTGCCTTCGGGCGTTGGTGGGGGGAGACGCTGACCAAGTTCATCACCGTCGTCGTTGGCTACGGTGCGATGGCGATCGGCTTCATCGGGATTCTCGGCGTCGGGATTGCGGCTTCGGGTGGCGGGGATGCCGCTTCCGGAGCGGGTGCCGCAGGCGCCATCGCGGGTATGTTGGCCGTGGTGATTCTCGGGTTTGTCCTCGGAGGCTTCGGCTACTGGATGGCGGCTTTCAGCAAGGAGAAGAAGACGCTTCACGACATCATGTGTAACACCCGGGTCGTGAGGAAAATGTAGCTGGCCTCATGGCGCTGACCTGTCCCAAGTGCGGAGACCCGTTCTCCCCCGAGACGCCGGGCACCGAGGCCACGAGCGTCGAGGTTTCCTGCGGGAGCTGCAGTGCCGATATCAGTGCGCTGACCTTTCCCGCGGTGGCGCGGCGATCGCCGGCGGTCGCCGGACCGGACACCCCCGGCGCGGGAGCCATGTGTTTTTTTTGCGAGGGGCGATCGGCGACCACGTTCTGTGAGAGCTGCGGCCGGCTCATCTGCGAGCGCTGCGAGATCGACTGGGCGGGGCAGACGACCTGCCTGACCTGCGTCCATGCCAACCGGGAAGTGAGGGATGCCGATTCCTACCGGAGCCGGCGCGTGCTCTACGACAACCTGGCGCTATCGCTCCTGCTCTGGCCGCTCATCGTGCCCGTCTACGGACTTTTCGGGATGGCTTTGACGGCACCGATCGCACTTTTCCTCGTCATCCGCCATCGCAAGGCATCGCGGGGGATCGTGCCGCGCGGGCGGTTCCGGCTGTTCGCCGCCGGAGCGATCGCCACCCTGGCCCTCGCCGGGATGGTGTTGGGGTTTGTGATGCTAGCCACCCTCTGATGACAGTCGAGCTACGATGAAGAAACAATTTGGAGACTACCGGCGGCTCGCCCGTGGCATTTTCGGCTGCAGCAGCCTCTGGGCGGGGGGCGAGCACCTGCTCTATGTCCGGGGCACCGGGCTACTCCTCCCGGTCTTCGAAGACTATGTCCGGGTGAGTTACAAGGACCTCCGCGCCGTCGCCCTCGTCAGGACCTACACATCCCTCTGGTGGAATATCACCTTCGGTGCCGGCTGCCTCCTTTTCGCGCTTCCCGCGATCTATCTGGCCGTAACCCTCGGCGCGGGGAGCTACTTCGACCAGGAGAAGGCGTTCGCCATCGTCGCGCTGGCGCTCATCGCCGTGCCGGGGCTCGCATCGGTGGTCGGGCTGGCGTGGAACCTCGCCCTGGGGAAAAGCTGTGTCCTCAACCTCCAGACGGACGGTCGCGCGATCCGCGTGCGTGCCGCGCGGAGGGTGCGCACGGCGATCCGCGTCCGGGACGGGATCAGAGATATCATGGCGCAGAAGGCGCCTGCTCCGCCGCCGCCCCAACCAGAGATCGCGTGACAGATCGTTCCCCATCGACCATCGGCACCCAGCACTGCGCCAACCACACGGCGCGCGAGGCGGTCGCGCGTTGCCCCGAGTGCGAGCGTTTCTACTGCCGGGAGTGCACCGTCGAGCATGACTACCGGATGATCTGCGCGGGCTGTCTCGCGTCGCTGGCCGGCGAGGCGGAGAGCGCCCGCCGCCGGGCCGGCGCAAGCCGGTGGAACCGGGTGCCCGTTTTCCCCCTTTTGCAGGCACTGGTGGGGATCGGGTTCGTGTGGGTGATGGTCTATTTGGCCGCGCAGCTTCTCATTGAATTGCCGAGCGCCTTCCACGATGGCGTCTATCTCGAAAACATGGTGGATGCCCTCTCCGGCAAATCCTAGAAAGATGAAAGGGACCCGAGAGAGCGCGGCGGAGCGCGAGATATCCCACGCGGCCGGCGGTATGCGCCTGCTGGAGGAGGCGTTCTATCTGCTCCGCCAGATCCCGCTCCGGGACCATGCGCTCTACTACATCGGGACGGCACCGTTCGTCTTGGGGCTCGTCGTGTTCTGGTCCGACATGAGCCGCAGCAGCACCGCGGAGCAAGACGCGGCCGGTGACGCGTTCGTCCTCGTCCTGCTCTATTTTTGGATGAAGGTTTGGCAGGCGCTCTACTGCCGCAAGCTGCTGGGAGCCCTCGGTCCCGAGGGCGTGCCTCCCCCCCTCACCCCCGGGCTTTTCGGGAGGGGTGTCTGCGCCCAGGTACTCATCCATGCCACGGCGGTCCCCGCCCTCCTCCTGGCGGGGTTCCTGCTCGTGCCTACCGCGTGGGTCCTCTCATTTTACGGGAATGCCAGCGCTCTCGCCTTCCGGCCGGAAGCGGCGCCGAAAATGCTGGCGAACACCCTGGGGGCGGCGGGGCGGTTCGCCCACCGGAGGATCATGGAGAACCACACCGCGCTGCTGGTCGGGGCCGTGTTCGTCCTGCTGGTCTGGCTCAACGTGCAGGTGCTCATCTCGCTGGTGCCGATGGCGCTCAAATGGTTCACCGGAATCGAGTCGCCGCTCACCCAGAACACGACGGCCACGCTGGGTAACACGACGGCACAGGCCATCGGCTACGCCCTGACCTTCCTCTGCGTCAGCCCGGTTTTCAAAGCCCTGCACACCTTGCGGTGCTTCTACGGGCTCGCCGAGCACTCGGGGGCCGACCTGCTCAGCCGGCTCCGCGCCGTCCAGCGCACCGGTGGCGGGAAGGTGGCCGCCATGTTCGTTTGCCTGCTCGGGCTGGGTCTCGCCGCGCCCGGTGCGGGCCAGGATATTGAAGCGGAACCGGCCACCCGCACCGAGGCCATCACGCCGGAGGCGCTCGATGCCGCTGTCCAACAGGTGTGGGAACGGCGCGAGTTCCAATGGCGTTACCCGAAGGCTGACGCGGAGACCGGCGAGGTCAAAGAAAAGGGGGCGATCCTCAAGGCGCTGGAAGATCTCGGGAAAACCATCGGCGACGCCATCGACTATGTGCAGGATTCCATCAAAGACTTCTGGGACGATCTCACCGGCGGTGGCAATCCCTCCACGGTGCCGACCGGGTCGACGCCGGGCTGGTTGAAAATGTTTGCCGACGCCGGGCCGCTGGGGCGAGCGCTCATCTATCTCTCGCTGGCCGCCGCGGCCTTGGGGGGGGGCTGGTGGGTGATCGGAAAAGTGCGCCGGCGCCGGGGAGAAGCGGTGGCCGAGGCCGACGGGGGTGGCGGGGCCGCGTCCATCGATCTCCAGGATGATGAAATCATGGCGAGCGACCTGGCCGAGGACGGTTGGTTGAGCATGGCTGCCGATCTGGAGGCCGGCGGGGATTACCGGCTCGCCGCACGGGCGATTTTCCTCGCCGAGCTGGCGCGGTTGGCGGAGCACGATCTGGTCAAGCTCCAGCGCTCGCGTTCGAATCGTGACTACTTGGGCGACGTGGCGATGCGGGCACGCTCGGAGGCCGATCTCCGTGCGGCTTTCCTCGGGTCGGTGCGGCGGTTCGAGCGGGTTTGGTACGGAGAGCATGCGGCGGGCGCGTCGCTTTTGCGGGAACTCCGTGACGAATATGCGCGGCTGGTTCCCGCCGGGGCGAATCGGGAGGAGGCGGCATGAGGCGGGGTGGGGCGCTGGTCTTGCTGGCGGGGGGGGCGGCCGTCGTCCTCATGGCGATCGGCCTGGCACGGGTCGTCCAGCTGCGTTTCGAGCTCGGCGATAGCTACCCCGAGTCCTCGAGCTACCGGGCCGACCCGCGGGGCTGCAAAGCCTACTTCGAGGCGCTCTCCTCCCTGCCGGGGATTGCCGTCGAGCGCAACCTGCTCCCGCTCCCGATGCGCGAATCTTCTTTCAGCGACGCCTCGCTCTTGTTCCTCGGCGTGGAAGGGGGAGAGAACTACCTCGAATGGGGAGCGGTGTCGGTGTCGATGGAGGAGCCCGTGGTCGAAGAGATCGAAGGGATCGCCGAATCGGGTGCCCGTGTCGTGATGACGTTCCGTTTCACGAGCCGAATGACCAGGGACGGCGTGAAGATCGAGGAAGTGACCGGTCCGCCCACCGGCGGCGAGGACGCGGGCGAGGGCGAGGCGAGAGAGAAAATCGAAGCGATGATGGGAGCCTCGCGGAGGGTCGATCTCGCGGCGCGGTGGGGGTTCGCTTTCGGCTATGAGGATCGTGTCGACCGTCCCGACGGCGGCTGGGAGCTATCCGGTTCGGGGGCGCTGGCCGGCACCCCGCTGCCGCCGTGGCCGGACGTCTGGAGGTTGGGGGCGCTCGCGCCGGAGTGGCGGACGCTGGCCACGGCCGGGGGCCACCCGGTCATCGTCGAGAGGGACTGGGGCAAGGGGACGATCATCCTGGTGACCAGCTCGGTTTTTGCCAGCAACCAAGAGCTCATGCACGGCGAGTCCACGGGCCTGCTGGCGTGGTTGCCCGGCGGGCGAGAGCGGATCGTTTTCGACGAGACCCACCTCGGTTCGGAGGCGGCGCCAGGCATTATGGCCTTGGTCGCCCGCTTCCGGTTGCAAGGGATCTTCGTGGGGGTGGCGCTGCTCGTCGTGGTCTACGCTTGGAAGAATAGCCGGGGGCTCGTGCCGCCGGACAACGCGGGCGAGGGGCGACTCTACGCGGATGCCACCGTCATGGGTAGCGGCGCTGCCGCGGGGCTCAGCCGGCTGCTCCGCCGCAATTTGCCCGCCGGTGCGCTCCTGGAGACGTGCTACCGCACCTGGTTCGCGAGCCGTGCGCGGAGCTCCCGGTTCAGCAGGGAGGTGGCCGACGAGGTGATTGGGATCATCGAGGCCGAGCGGGCGGCGAAACCTCGCAAACAGAACGTCGTGGCGGCCTACAACCGGGTCGTCGAAGCCGTCGCGAAAAGAACCGGCGGCAGCCCGGCGGAACCTCGCTAAGATGGAAGCCGAACAGCTATGGAAGAGAACGTCGAGCAAGTAAAGGAAGTCCTCGCGCGGGTGCGCACGGAGGTTGGCAAGGTCATCATCGGCCAGTCGGACGTGGTGGATCACTGCCTCATCGCGATCTTCACCGGGCAGCACGTCCTCATCGAAGGCGTGCCCGGGGTGGCTAAGACACTCCTGGTGCGCACCCTGGCGCGCGTCCTCGGAGGCGAGTTTAGCCGCATCCAGTTCACGCCCGATCTGATGCCGTCGGACATCACGGGCACGAACGTTTTCAACATGCGAGACAGCACTTTTGTCCTCGTCAAAGGGCCGGTCTTCTCGTCCTTCCTGCTGGCCGACGAGATCAACCGCGCGCCGGCGAAGACGCAGGCCGCGCTGCTCCAGGCCATGCAGGAGCGCCAGGTCAGCATCGATGGCGTCACCCACCCGCTCCCGGGAAACTTCACCGTGTTCGCTACCCAGAACCCCATCGAGTACGAAGGGACCTACCCGCTCCCCGAGGCGCAGAAAGACCGATTCATGATGAAGGTGGCCATGCGTTACCCGAGCAAGGACGACGAGCTCGCGCTGGCGCACCGGCTGCTCGGCGCCGACTCCCCGGAGGCCGTGCTCGACCGTGGCGTGGTGGCACCGATCCTGTCGGGCGTGGACGCGCTGGGAGGACTGCGGGTCGCGCTCGCCGGGATCACCGTCAAGCACGAGCTCGTCGAGTACATCGTCGGTCTCGTCCGCGTCAGCCGGGAGACGGACAGCATCATGGTCGGCGCGGGGCCGCGGGCCACCCAGAGCTTGCTCTTGGCCAGCCGTGCCTTCGCGGCGATCGACGGGCGCGATTTCGTGACGCCCGACGATGTGCGATCGCTGGCCGCGCCGGTCTTGGGGCACCGGATCGTCCTGCGTCCCGAGTATGAGATCGAGGGTGTGACGGTGGAGGAGACGGTGGCCAAACTCCTCGATGCGGTTCCGGTTCCGCGGTAGGCGGCCTAGAGCGATTCTCAGAAGTTTCCTGATATTGGGGTTGTACTTTCGATAATATCT
>CAZKYJ010000060.1:0-537 GCA_964556355.1 uncultured Verrucomicrobiales bacterium
GAGACGGTGCGGCGTGATATTTTGACCGGACTGAGCTTGGCGTTGGCCGGCTGGCAAAAGGCGCCGCAGCCCGCGTCGTGGGGGGCGTTTACCGCGGGGCTGCCCGGCGAGCTGACGCGGGAGCTGGCGGTGGTCTTCGGCGACGGACGGGCGCTCGACACCGTGCGTGCCGTGGCTTTGGACAAAGAGGCGGACATCGTCCAACGCATCGCCGCCCTGGAGACACTCATCGAGGCGCAACCCGACGACATCCGCAAGCTCTGCGAAAACCTCGTCTACACCACCGGGCTCTCGCCGGTCGCCGCCAAAGGGCTGGCGCGCTACGACGATCCGGAGATCGCGGAGCGCCTCGTCGAGCGCTATGGGCGCCTGCGCCCGGAGGACAAGCCGGGCTTCATCGATGCGCTCGCCTCGCGGCCGACCTTCGCGGGAGAGTTGCTCGATGCCATCGCGGCGGGCAAGATCCGGCGGACCGATGTCACCCCCTACCACGCCCGGCAGATCGCGTCGTTGGGCGATGCGGAGGTGGCGGCGAAG
>CAZKYJ010000060.1:547-12649 GCA_964556355.1 uncultured Verrucomicrobiales bacterium
CTCCGCGAGCCGGGCGACGACCGCCGGGCACGGATCGAGGAACTCAAAGCCGAGCTTGTTCCCACCGCGCTGGCCACCGCCGATCTCGGGGCGGGCAAGGCGCTCTACGCCAACGCCTGTGCGGCCTGTCACAAGCTCTACGGCGAAGGCGGCGACATCGGCCCCGATCTGACCGGTTCGGGGCGCGACAACCTTGACTACCTCTTGGAAAACATCGTCGATCCGGGAGGGGTCGTGACGGCCGATTTCCAGCTAAAGATCGTCACACTTAATGACGGGCGCGTGATGAGTGGAATGATCCGATCGCAATCCGAGAAAACGGTCACGCTACAAACCATGACCGAGCAGGTCGTCGTCGATCGCGGGGAGGTCGCCTCCACGGAAGTCTTGCCCGCCTCGCTCATGCCGGAGGGACTCCTCGATGTGCTGTCCGTCGAGCAGCGCCGGGATCTGATCGCCTACCTCATGACCACGAATCGGCACTAGCGAGTGGGAGACACGAATGGGAACCACCACCGGGCAATCAGGCAGGGAGAAGCGAGGGGAACCATCACCAAAAGCCGCGCGGAGGGAGTCGGCACTCGCGTCGTGAGCGGGTGCCTACGTTTTCCGGCGGTGACGAACGACCGCTGTGTTCGCTCTCCAGCCCGTTCCCGCCGCGCGGTAGCCGGGGGCGGATGGCCTTCCGAGGGGCGGGGCAAGGATGGGGGGGCGAGGGCATGAACACCCTCACCCATCGCCCCTTCACCCTGCGGCTGCGCGTCGCGTGGACGATCGCGCGATCGTCGTCCGTGGAGAAGCGCTACCGCTACGTGAGAGCGACCGATGCGGAGGGACGCGAGGGTTTTGGCGAGGCAGCTCACAATGTGCGCTACGGCGAGTCGGAAGAATCGATCGAACGGTATCTCCACGCGATCGCGGGGGGCGCGGCGCCGGCGGAGATCCCGCGGAGCGGGGCGGCGGCGGTCGATCTGGCACGTTGGGATCTGGCGGGAAAGCGGGAGGGGCGCCCGCTCTACGCGTTGGCTGAGCTGGAGGCTCCAGGGGCGCTCGCCACGAGTCATTCAATCGGCATTGCCGCGCCCGAGACCATGGCGGAGCAGGCGCGGGCGTTGACCGAGGCCGGGTTCCGCATCCTGAAAGTCAAGCTCGGCACGGAGAACGACCGCGCCATCGTCAGGGCGATCCGCGCCGCGACCGACCTGCCGATCCGTGTCGATGCCAACGAGGGATGGCACGACCGCGAAGGCGCCGCCGCGCTCATCGAGTGGCTGGCGGGCCAGGGCGGCGAGCTGGTCGAGCAACCCCTCCCGGCCGGCCGGCTGGAGGACGTCGCCTGGCTGCGCGAGCGCTCGCCCCTGCCCCTGGTGGCCGACGAGGACCTGCCGGGCGACGGCACGATCGGGCTCGCATCGTTGGCCGAAGCCTACGACGGGATCAATATCAAGCTCATGAAGGTCGGTGGCTTCGGGGCGGCTCTCGCGGTGGCCCGGGCGGCGGGCGCCCGGGGATTGGATGTTATGTTAGGGTGCATGGTCGAGTCCTCGCTCGGCACCGCGGCGGCGGCGCACCTGGGATCGCTCGCCCGCTGGATCGATCTCGACGGGCATCTGTTAGTGTCGAACGATCCCTTCGATGGGCTCCGCTGCGAGGACGGGCTCCTGCACCTGCCCGACCGGCCGGGCACCGGCGCGAGGATGGGGGTCGATCTATTCGGATAAGAGCGGGACGCGCCGGATGGCGCCCAGCCGGTGGGTGAGCTCGCCGGTTTCGGCGGAGACGATCCCGGATGGGGTCAGGCGGTCGATACGCACGCGGGCACTGGCGTGGAGGATTTCACCATCGCCCAGAGCGATGCCGATGTGCGAGCCGACCGACACGGCGTCGCAGGCGACGAGGTCGCCGCGGCGGACATCCGCGATCGACCCGACCGGCTGGCCGCGGCGAGCCTGATCTCGGCTGTCGCGTGGCAGCGGGACACCGGCGAGCCCGAAGGCGACCTGGACGAGGCCGGAGCAGTCGATCCCGAAAGGCGAGCGCCCACCCCAGAGGTACGGGGTGCCAAGATAGCGCAGGGCGAGCGTCACCGCGTCGACGGTGCCGACGGGCTCGACCGTCCCCTGGACACCGGCAAGATCCGCGGGAACGCGGCAGCCCCGGACGAGGGTGAGTGCGTTCGCGCCTCCCCGGACGATGGCCGTGGTGTCCGCGACATACCGGAGGGCCACTGCAGGCGAATCGACCGGGGTGGCTTGCCGGCGGTCGATCCACCCATGGTAGCCGTCGTGGGCGCAGGCGATCTCCCAGAAATAGCGGTTTTCGCCGACGACGGTGACGGCTTCGCCGAAGAGGAGCTGGCTCGACATCTCGCTGGCTTCGTCGGGACGGGTACGGACGGGAATGCAGGCGAGTGAGGTGACGGCGTGGGCCATGCGCAAGGGGTAGCCCCGATTGTCCGGAGCCGCCAGTGGGTGATCCGGCCGATCGGCGCCAGGCTCAGAAGCGGTCTAAAAAGTCCTGGCAGCACCGACTCTGAAATTCCTAGCTCTAAGATAGAGGCCGTCGCCTCGGGATGGGGGATCGCCCCTTCGGGCGGCATCCCCTGCAACGAGAGGCTTCGTTGGTCCTCGGGCGTTGGGCTCGCTCAACTTCCTCCTCCCGCCCCGCCTCTCGTTGCAGGGGAAGCCGCGGCACTAACATGACTTTCTAGACAGCTTCTCAACGGGCGGCCGAGCGCCGGTCGATGGCCGCGAGCGTGTTTTCCAATGCGCTGCGGAACTCGCCGTCTACATTCGGTTTGGCGAGGATGGCGCGCAGGGCCTCCGCGTGCGATCGGCCGCCGTACTTCCCGAGGCAGGCGAGCGCGTTCTTCCGGAGATAGCCATCGCTGCGCGCCTGGACGACCTTGACCATGGCATCGGCGACGAGCGCGTACTCGGCGGGAGCGACTCCCTGCTGGAGACCCCAGGCGGCGCGGCCGGCTTTGTTGGTGGTGTCCTGGTCGGCGAGGATCTCGATGAGACGTCGAACGCTGGCCTCGCCCTTGTTTGCCTGGGTGCTGAGAGCCCCGTAGAAAAACGTGTAGCCGGTGCCGAAGCCGCTGATGTCCTCGCAGAACCGCAAGACCCGCGCCTCGATCTCCGGGGAGAACCGCCCCCCCCAGATAGAGTGCGCCACGCTGCGCGGATCTTTGGGGAGCTCTTCCATGAGTTTGAGGATGGCGTCGCTGGCGGGTTTCCCGGTGAGGTCTCCGCCGGTCACCTGCATGATGACGCGGGCCAGGCCGTCGCGCACGTGGGGGGACGGGTCGTCGGCGAGGGCAACAATCTTGGCGAGGTCCTCCGGGGCGGTGCCCGTGAGCGTAAACGCGCCGGCCGCGGCGGCCCGCGTGGTCGGATCGCCGGATTCCAAGAGCCTGCGCACGGCCGGGCGGAACGACGCCTTGTCGAACTCGATCGGGCCGAGCCGGGCAAAGGCGGTCACCGCGGTGCGCGCCTCGTCCGGGCTGCCGTCGGCCATCGCCTCGCGCAGGCGCGCGATGGCGGCGTCCCGCCGGCCGGCGTCGTCGAGTTGGAAGGCGTCGGCCACGATCTGCTCCGCGTCGATGGGGTCCGGTCGTGGCGATTCCCCGCTTCCGGCCGCCGGCACCTCCGCGGCCGGCACCGCCTCTGCGTCGGCACCGGTCTCCGTCGCGGGCCTCGGGTCGACCTGGGCGTGCAGCACGGCGGCGAAGGCCAAGGCGCCGAGGCATGTCGCGAGGGGGCCGCCCCAGTGGCCGCCGGGAACCTCGGAGGGGACGGGCTCGAGGATGCGGCGGACACGGGCAGCCAGACTGCCGCCGCTGGCGGCGAGCGCGGCATTCTGGAGGACGTGCATCTCGGCGAGACGGGCGAGGGCCGCGGCGTAGCGGCGGCGGTCTCGGAAGACTTCCAATGCGAGGTCGTCCGCGGCGTTCTCGCGCTCCTGGCGCGTGCGCCGGGCGATCCACCAGACGGCGGGATGGTAGAAGAAGACGGTTTCCAAGACGAGCAGGGCGATGTTGCTCCAGGCATCCCTTCGCGCGAGGTGGGCGAGCTCGTGGGTGACGATGGCCTCGATCTCCCCACTCCCCAGGCCAGTGATCGTCCGCACGGGGAGGAGGATCACGGGTCTGACGAGGCCGATGAGCATGGGGCCGACGGCCTCGACCGATTCCAGCACCTTGATGCTGGGGTGGATCCCGAAAACCGATGCCACCCGCTCGACCGTGCCGACCACCATCGGTCGGGCGGGCTTTCCGCGTCGGCGTATGGCCTCGAGCTCCCGCCAGCCCCAGAGATGGCGCAGCACGAGAACCGCGAATCCGACGAGCCACCCCGCCGTCAGCCAGGGAACGATCGCGGCGACGGAGAACGCCCGGGATGTCGCTGCCGTGGCAGGATCCCGCACGGGAGAAATCGATTCGGTAGCGAGGCTGCTACCCGTCGCCGGCTGCCGGTCGCCCTCCGGTCGTCCGGCCACGTTGCTGGGCGCCGTCGCGGCCGCTGCGGTCTCCGCCGGGGCGGCGGGGGAGTGGTTGCCGGCCATGGATCCGGCGGCGATGGCGCCGATCCCCATCGCGACGAGCGTGGCGAGGCAAACCGTATGGCGTTCCGCCGCCCGCCGGCGGCGCAGGAGTCGGAGGACGAGCCCCAGCGCGGCGGCGGCGAGCGCGCCGATCCAAAGCGAATGAAGGAGCATCCAGCCGATGCGTTCGGCGAGAGCGAGGAAGAGTTCGGTCGTTGCGGTCACGGCTTGGAGTCCATCTGGTTGAGCATCTGGCGGATCTCGCTCACTTCTTCGGCAGTGACCTTGCGCGAGCCCAGCGCCTGGAGGACGAGATCGTGTACCGAGCCGTCGAACGCCCGGTCGATGAGATCGCGCACCAGCTGGCCCCGGGTGCGCTCGGCGGGGACGGCGGCGGCGTAGCGGTGCCCGCGCCCCCCTTCGTCGCGGTCCGCCAGACCTTTGCCGGTCATGATCTTGAGAAAGCTCAAAACTGTCGTGTAGGCCAGCGGCTCGTCCCGGGCCCCGTTCAGTGCCTCGAGCACCTCGCGCACGCTGCTCGGCCCGCGCTCCCATAGGACCCGCAACACGGAAAGTTCGGCTTCGGTCGGCCTCGGAAGTTCGCGGGGACGGGTCACGCCACCACTGTCTACTAAAACTCTAGTAGATTGCAACTAAAAAATTAGTAGCTCTGGGTGGGTGCGTGGGAGGCGATGAAGTGGGTGTGCAGTGTCCGTGCGGCGTCCTCGACCCGTTCTGACGGCACGAGCCAGGTGATGCGGAACGACGAGGTCGAGAGGCCGGCGGGGGCGATGCCCGCGCCGTGGAGGGCGGCGTTTCCGGCGAGCACGTTGTGGTAGCTCTGGTTGATGCCCGCCCCGATCGCGCTGACCGCCCCGAGACCGGCCACCGCATCGCATCCCTCTGGAAGCTTCGACCGCAGCGACCCGCTACTTGGGATGCGGTCGCGAGAGACGAGGAGGACGACCGATCCGGAGGCGCCCCCGAAGTTTTGGATCTCCAGCTGTTTTCCACAGACGCCGAGTTCGTCGAGAGTGCCGAGCAGGGCGTCGGCCCGGAGGGCATCCGGGGAGCGGATGACGATCACCTCCTTCTCGTGCGCGATGCCGGTGACGGTGCCCGGCGGCCGGGGAGCGTCCTTGCGCACCACCGTGCCGCCGGCCGGTGCGCCGGCCCGCGGCGGCTCGGCGTCGGTCGCCCGGGCGTAGATCGCGATGTTCTTCTCCTTGGCAAACTCGACGGCCGTGGCGTTGAGCACCTTGGCTCCGGCCTCGGCCATCTCCTGTGTTTCTTGGAATGTTAGGGCATCGATGTGCCGCGCGTCCGGCACCACCCGGGGGTCGGCGGTGCAGACGCCATCGACGTCCGAGCAGATCTCGCACCACTCCGCTCCGAGGGCGGCGGCCAGCGCGACGGCGGTGGTGTCGCTCCCTCCCCGGCCGAGGGTGGTCACGTCGCGACGGTAGGAGACCCCCTGGTAGCCCCCGACGACGACGACGTTACCGCGCGCCAGCTCGTCGGCCACGCGGATGGGCCTCACCTCGATGATGCGGGCGTCGTAGTGGCGGTCGTTGGTGACGATGCCGGCCTGGCTCCCGGTAAAGCTGACCGCCCCGCAGCCGCGCTCGCGCAGGGCGATGGCGAGCAGCGCCATGGAGATCCGCTCCCCCGACGACACAAGCATGTCCAGCTCGCGCCGGTCGGGTGATTCCGCCAGCGCGTGGGCGCGGGCCAGCAAGTCATCGGTCGTATCGCCCATGGCGGAGACGACGACCGCCACCTCGTAGCCCGCGTCCCGCGTGCGGATGATGCGGTCGGCGACCTTCCGGATCTTCTCCGGGGTGGCGACGCTGCTGCCGCCGTATTTTTGGACGATGATGGGCACGTTGGAAGTGGATACGGCGAAGAGGGCCGGGGCGGGACAAACCTACCGGAGGAATCCACATTTTCGTCCGGAGATATCGGGTGCTGGCCGATGACCATCCGATCTTCCGTCCGGGGCTGGAGCGGATGATCGCCACGGATGCCTCGTTCGCGATCATGGCCGCTGCCGGGCTGGCCGGCCGGGGGCGCGCCGGGTTCACTCAGGGTCTCCAGCGTTTTCGCCCAAAAAGAAGGAAACGTGTGGCGGCGCATTGTAGACGACGTTCTGGGTGGCGATGGCGAGCCGGTACTGCGGGTCTTGCATCAGGGTCACCAAGCGGTGGTCGGTGGGGATGGTCGTCGAGTAGAGGCGCAGTGCGAGGCCGTCCGGGGAGGGCACGAGGATTTCCTCGCGCCAGTCGCCGACGAGGTCGGCACTGAGGGTGGGGTAGCGAAGGCGGCGGCGGGTATCGGCGGTGAAAAGCGGTTCCTCGCGGCCGTCCCGCCAGTTCCACTTGGAGACGCGACCTCCGGAGAGCAGCTCGCGGAGGCGGTCGCCGTCCCACCAGATGGCGAAGTGGTTCGTGCGGGGAGCGGGGCCGATGGGCTCGCCGCTGACGGCGCGGAGGCCGCCGATGTTGCCCCAGACCTCGGCGCCGGGATGGCGGGGATCGATGTCGGCGGCCAGTCCGTTGCGGACATCGACCCCGGGGCTGTGGCTCCAGATGATCTCGCCGCTGGCGGCGTCGCGGAGGGCGGCGCCGGGGGTGCCGAAGCGTACGGTGTGATCCTCGTTCTCGGTCACCGTAAAGATCTCCAAGCCGGGGCGGGCGGGATCGAGGTCGGACACGTGCATCGCGTCGCCGTGGCGGAGACCGGAGCTGTGCAGGCCGGTTCCGTCGTCGTCGACGACCATGGCCTGGTAGACGATCTCGTCCTTGCCGTCGGCATCGACGTCCGCCACGGCGAGCGAGTGACCGCCCATGCCGGAGTAGGGAGAGGCATCTTCGAATGGCGGGTAGCTGATCCCGGAGTCGAAGACCCAGCGCTGCTCCAACGTGCCATCGCGCCAGTCCCATGCGGCGAGGACCGTGCGACCGTAGACCCCGCGGCACATGACGAGCGACGGGCGTTCGCCGTCGAGATAGGCCGCGCAGGCGAGGAAGCGGTCCGAGCGGTTGCCGTAGCTGTCGGTCTTCCCGTTGCCCCCGATGCCGCCCCAGCCGCCGAGCGGGTCGCGTGCGGGAACGTAATCGGTGGTCGCCAAGGCGGCGCCGGTGAGCCCGTCGAAGACGGTGAGGAACTCCGGTCCCTCCAAGATCCGACCGTCTTTCAGATCCCCCGCGGCGCGGATGCGATAGTCTTTGGTGGCGTCGCCGATGACCTTGCCGGTGCCGTCTTTGCTGCCATCGGCGGTCTTGCAGGCGACCTCGGCCCGACCATCGCCGTCGAAATCGAAGGCGATGAACTGGGTGTAGTGTTCGCCCTCGCGGATGTTGATCCCGAGGTCGATGCGCCACAGGTGTTCGCCCTCCAGCGTGTAGGCGTCGAGGACGGGAGTGCCGGTGATCCCGGGGTGCGAGTTGTCGCGGGAACCGGAGACCTGGTGGAGGACGATCTCGTAGTCGCCGTCGCCATCGAGATCGGCGGCCGACGCATCGCAGGGGCGGTAGCCCTCGATCGGGCTGATGGGGATTTCGAGATAGGGATCCGCCCACGGGGTGACGGCGGGGGTCGCGGTGCCGCCGACGGGGCGGACGGCGTAGGTGCCGGGTGCGCGGTCGGTGGTGAAACTGGTGGCGTGTTCCAGGGGCTCCTGGTTGAGCGTGGTCTCCGACGTGCCATCCAGTCGCAGGACGTCGAAGGCGGTGCCCTCGGGATCCGAGGCCAGAAGCCGCCAGCTGAGAAAGAGCGATCCGTCGTCAGCCGGCAACGCCACGAGCCCGCGGTCGAGCGATTCGGTCGGACGCGCGGCGAAGGCCGGCGCCCCGGCGAAGGCCGCGGCGGTGGCGAAGGTGAGGAGGCGAGCTGTTGGCATGGGGGCGTTGGACGAATTAGTGACTCGACAGGAACGCAGCTGCGGGGCGAGAGTTGTCGCATTGTTTCGTATGCACCCCGGAATCCCCTGGTCCCGCTCGCTTGTCTCCCGCTTCGCCATCCTGTGGGCGGTGCTCATCGCGTTGGCGGTCGGTGCGTTCGGCACCTTTCTCTACCAGGGGGCGCGAGACAACCTCACAGCGATCCACCGGGCGGCGCTGGAGCACGGCGCCGAGGGGGCGATGATCAAGATGGAGGCGTGGGTGCAGACGCTGCAAGAGGATGCGCGCTTCCTCTCCAACTCGCCGGTCGTCCGGCGTTTCGCCAGCTCGCTGGACGCGAGGGATCGCAGCGTGGCCGAGGAGGAGTTCCACGCGCTGCTCGCCGGGAAACCGTCGTATTTCCAAGTGCGGTTGATCGATGCCGAGAACGAGGGGCACGAGCTTTTGCGCCTCGAGCGACGGGAGGGAGAGATCGTCGTCACGCCGGACTACGTCCTCCAGGAGAAGGGCGAGCGGGACTACGTGCGGGAGGCGGTGGTTGCCTTGCGGGGCGGCGGGGGGCGGGTCTACCTGTCGGAGATCGACCTCAACCAGGAACACGGTGAGGTGTCGCAGCCGCTGACGCCGACCCTGCGGGCGGTGGCGCAGGTGCGGGGGGCACCGGGGATTCTCGCCGTGATCAATTCGGATCTCGGAGGCTTGCTCGACCTGTTGCAGTCCGGCGTCGCCCCCGGCGCGGAGGTGCGGATGGCGGGTGAGCGGGGAGATTACATCGCGCACCCGGATCCCGGGCGTGAGTTCGGTGCCGACCTGGGGACGGGGGCGCGATTGCTCGATGACTATCCGGCGATCGCGCGGCTTCCCGACGGGGATGGCGGGTGGTTGCCCGGCGGGGACGGCGCGCTCGACTACGCGTTGCGCCGGACCGTGGGGGAGAGCCCGGCGCGACCGGTGACGCTCGTGGCGACGCTCCCGGTCGCGGCGTGGATGCCCCAGCTCGAGGGCCTGCGGCGCCGCTCGGCCGGGGCCGCGCTCGCCGCGGCCGCATTCGGGGCGGCGGCCGTTTTTCTCCTCTCCCGCCCGATGGTCCGGCGGCTGCGGCAGCTCTCCGCCGCGATCCAGAGCTACGACACCACGGCGGAAGCGCCGCCCGATCTGCCGGTCGATCGCGAGGACGAGGTCGGCGTGGTGGCACAACGATTCCTGGCGCTCGACCAGAAGGTGCGCGCGCAGGTGGCCTCGCTCGATGCGGCGCG
This sequence comes from uncultured Verrucomicrobiales bacterium, assembly GCA_964556355.1. GTDB lineage: Bacteria > Verrucomicrobiota > Verrucomicrobiia > Verrucomicrobiales > DEV007 > CAZKYJ01. The sequence goes on from CAZKYJ010000060.1 coordinate 10,251, forward strand.
GCGCGACGCGGTGGCGGCGACCGAGGCCAAAGAGGAGTTTCTCGCCGTCATGAGCCACGAGATCCGCACGCCGATGAATGCCGTGATCGGGATGATCCGCGCCCTCGAGGCCAACCGTCCCGCGCCGCACCAGGAGCCACTGCTGCGCACATTGCGCGTCTCCGCCTCGAACCTGCTCGCGCTGCTCAACAGCGCGCTCGATTACACCAAGCTGCGCGCCGGGCAGCTCGCTTTCCAGTCCGAGGACTTCGATCCTGGCCAGGTCGTGCGGGAGGTCGCCCAAGCCCACGCGCCCGCCGCCATGCAGAAAGGTGTGGAGATCGGCGTTGAGATTGACGAATCCGTTCCGCCCGCCGTGGTCGGGGATCCGGTGCGCCTTCGCCAGGTCCTACACAACCTGGTGGCCAACGCGGTCAAGTTCTGCGCCCGTGGAACCGTCACCCTCCAATGCGCACCGGCGGAGGGAGGGGCGCTCCGCTTCGTCGTCGCCGACACGGGTCGGGGGATCTCGCCCGAGGACCAGGAACGGATCTTCGGGGCGTTCGAGCAGGCGGGAACCCGTCCGGCCGACGAACCGGGAGCCGGGCTCGGGCTCGCCATCGCGCGCGCCCTGGTCGAGCGACAGGGCGGGTGCCTCAGCCTGGTGAGCGCCCCGGGCGAGGGCAGCACCTTCACGGTGGAGCTGCCGTTCGCCGCCGGGGCGGAAGTCGAAGGGGGGGCGCCCGACCCCGCCGCCCCGGGCCTCGGGGTGCTCGAGGGCGCGCGCCTGCTCTGCGCCGAGGACGTGGCATCGAACCGCTCGGTCATGGCCGCTTCGCTGGACGGCAGCGGCGCCGAGATCACCTTTGCGGAAGACGGTGCGACGAGCTTGGCCGCCGCGCAACCGGGGAGGTTCGATCTTGCCCTCCTCGATCTCAAGCTCCCGGATATGGACGGGGAGGAGCTGGCGCGCGCACTCCGCGACGTGTGCCCTGGGCTCCCCCTCGTCGTGGTCACCGCCCAGGCTGGTGCCGCGACCGAGGAGCGTTGCGCGGGGGCGGGGATCGGAGGATTCGTGCTCAAGCCCTACGAGCCGGCGGCGCTCCGTGCCGTGATTCTCCGCCACCTCGCAGCCCCGCCGCCCGAGCGGGGCGATGCCGCCGTCCTCCGGGAACTCTTCGCCGAGCCCGCCCGCCGATCGTCCCACCTCGCACTGATTGCGAACGAGCTGCGCACCGCCGCCGGCCAGCTTCCCACCGGGGATCCCGCGCGGGTGCGGCACCGCCTCACCACCGTGCTCTCCCAGCTCGGGCTCGGCGAGTTGGCGAGTGATCTCGAACGGCTCCGGTCGCTCGACGTCCCCTGGTTGCGCCAGCGCTGTGTCACGCGGCTCCGCCATGCCGCGGAGTCGGCAGAGAGTCGGGCCCGGAGGGGATAGGCCGCACCCGCCGGCCGGATCCGCACGGGCGCCGGAGCGCGATCAATTGATGACGCCGAGCTTGTCCATGAGAGCGGCACGATAGGATTGCCCGATCGGGAGTGGCTGGCGGTCGATGATCAGGCTCGTGCCTTCGAGCTGCGTGATGTGCCGGCGGCTCACCAGGTACGATCGGTGGATGCGCAGGAAATCCGGTGGGAGAAGCTCCTCCAACCGCCGCATGCTCACCAGGCTCATCACCGATTTCCCACCCTCAAAGACGAAGCTGGCGTAATTCGATTCGGCCTTCACGTAGCAGACCTTGTCCAGCTCGACCCGCTGGATTCGCGACCCCTCGCGGAGGAAAATCTCGTCGGCTTTCGGGGCGGGCGTCTTGCTGCGGAGCCGCGCGACCGCCTTGGCAAATCGGGGGAAGGCGATCGGCTTGACCAGGTAGTCAACCACGCCGTAGTCGTAGCTCTTCGCCCCGAAATCGTCGCTTGCGCTGATGACCACGACGGGCGCGCGGGAGGGCAACGACTCCAGCAGCGAGGCGCCGTCGATCCCGGGGAGGTCGAGGTCGAGGAACACCGCGTCGAAACTCTCGGCGGCGATCAGCTGCAGGGCGGTGGAACCGTCGCCCACCTTCAGACAGAACTCGATGCCACCCGCCCGCTGAAGAAACTCTTCCACGGTATCACAGACCACGGGGTCGTCGTCGACTATCAGGCATCTCATCGTTTTCGGTTGCCCACTCTAGACCACGATTCGTCCTCCGAAAACTCTGGTTCGTCCATCATGGACGGCAAGCGTTCGGGGAACGCCCTAGGATACTCCCACCATGAAAACCCCCATCATTCCTATCCTCGCATGCGGTGTCGGCCTCGCTGCTTTCAGCCCGCTCATTGCCCAGGTTGCTCCGAAGAACGGGCACGAACCCTCGGCCGCCAACCGCTGGACGGCCATCATGCTGGAGGCCGCCGCCCGTGACGTCGAGCGGATT
>CAZKYJ010000061.1:0-12637 GCA_964556355.1 uncultured Verrucomicrobiales bacterium
CGTAGGTCGCCCATGCCGAGCCGTCTCCGACAGGGGTTGCGAAGACATCGCCGGTGCTGCCGGTCATGGCGGCACCGGTGAAAAAATCGACCTTGAACCCACCGATGGTCCCGCCGGAAACGAGGCGCATGTCCTGCAGGAACGTGTAGGTCTCCCCGGCGGCGAGGCCGAGCGAGGCAAGCGTCAGGATGGCGTTGTTGTTGCTAATGAGGATCGCGAAATTGCCGTTGGCCGAGGCGTCGATGATGGCGTGGCCCCCCGGGTTGCCGCCTGCCGCAGGATAGTCGACGGTGCCGCCGCCCCCGGTGATAAACGCCCAGCCCATCCCGCCGGGGTTCTCGAAATCGCCGTTCGGAATGATGCGCGACGGCGGTGGAGGCGGGATCAGCTCGTTGTCGACGCTGATGTTGTCGAAGCCGACGGAAGCCCCATCGGCGTAGAGGGGGACGATCTTGATGCCCGTGGCAGCAGGCTCGATGGTGTACTCGAACCGGTAGGTCGCCCAAGAGCTCGATTCCGAGGTGGCAAACATGTCTCCGCTGTCGCTGATGACCCCCGTGTCGCTCCATGATTCGATTTTTACGCCGGCGTTGTGCCCGCCCCCGTCGACGAGGGTGATCATGTCCTGGAGGAAGGTGTAGCGCTGCCCCGCCACGAGACCGAGGTCGCCGAGGGGGATGGTGGCCCCCCCGTTCGCCACCCACAGGGCAAATCCCGCGCTCCCGGTCTTGTCGATCACCCCGTAGCCCCCCGGATTCCCACCGGAACTCGGGTAGCTGAAGTTCGCGGTTCCGACCTCCAACCACGATCCCTGACCCGCTTCGAAGTCGCCGTCAGGAACGAGGACAATCTCGGCAGGGGAGGCCGCTGCAACGACAAATAACGCGACGATCGAACCATAGGGGAGTTTCATGAGACCGCACAGTAACACCTATGAAACCGGTTTCAAGAAGAAACTGGGACCGGTTTCAAAAACCGGGTGGAGGCGGCGAATTCGGGCGCGTGATCCGCGCTCCACGCGCCCGATTTCGTGGCGGCGCGCGGGGGTAACGTCCTGCTGATGCCGCCTGCGGGGCGATGCCATCCCGCGAGGCTGCGGGTTGGCGCCGTCCACTGACCCTGGGGAATCCGAGAGGCCGCGCGCGTGGTGCGGAGCGCGAGGGCGGGAGGTGCGCCCCCGCCGCGTTGGCGTCCTGTGTTCGGAAAGCCTTGTGCAAAGCGGGCGCCCCGGCCTACCCTATCGCCCACCAAACCGTCCCATGCGCCATCTCATCCCGACCTGCTCCCTCGCCCTCGTCCTCGCCATCACCGCCGTCGCCCGAGCCGAAGACCGGCCGAACGTCGTCTTCATCCTGACCGACGACCAGCGCGCCGACGCGCTCTCCTGCATGGGGCACCCCCACCTGAAGACACCCAACATCGACCGCCTCGCCGACGAGGGCATCCTCTTCAAGAACCACTTTTGCACCACCTCGCTCTGCTCGCCGAGCCGCGCGTCGATCCTCGGCGGGCTCTACGCCCACGCCCACGGCGTGGTCAACAACTTCACCGACTACCCCCGCGATCTCCCCACCTTCCCCCGTCAGCTCCAGTCCGAGGGCTACGCCACCGCCTATATCGGGAAGTGGCACATGGGAGAGGACGACGACAGCAAGCGCCCCGGCTTCGACCACTTCGTCACCCACCGCGGCCAGGGTAGCTACTTCGACACCGAGTTCCGCGCCAACGACGGCGAGCGGAAGGTGGTGCCGGGATACTACACCACCGTCGTCACCGACATGGCCATCGACTGGATGGAGTCGCAGGAGGGCCGCGACGAGCCCTTCCTCCTCATGTTGGGCCACAAGGCGCCGCACAGCTTCTACTTTCCGGAGCCAAAGTACGAGGGCGCCTTCGACCACGTCCGCGTCCCCTACCCCGAAACCGCGTTCCGGCTCAGGGACAAACCGGAGTGGATCAGCCAGCGCCTCAGCACCTGGCACGGGATCTACGGACCGCTTTTCGACTGGCGCAAAGAGTTCCCCGACACCTCCGCCGCCGCCATGCTCGACTTCGAGCGCATGGTGCGCGCCTACTGGGGCACGCTCCTCTCCGTCGATGACTCGGTTGGGCGAATCTACGACTACCTCTTCCGCAGCGGCGAGCTGGACAACACGCTCTTCATCTTCACTAGCGACAACGGCCTCCTCGAAGGCGAACACGGCATGGTGGACAAGCGCACCGGCCACGAGCCGTCGCTCCGCATCCCGCTCGTCGTCCGCTACCCCGCCCTCGTCTCGCCGAAGCTGCCCAAGGTCATCGAGGCGCAAACCCTGACCCTCGACTTCGCCTCGTCCATCCTCGACATCTGCGGCGCCCAGCCGCTTCCGAAAACCCAGGGCCGCTCGTGGAAGAGCCTGATCACCGAGGGCGACCCCGACTGGCGGACGAGCTGGTACTACGAATACAACTACGAGGTGCAATTCCCCTACACCCCGAACGTCCGCGCCCTGCGCACCGACCGCTGGAAGTACATCCGCTACCCTCACGGCGACAGTTCACCGGACAAGCACATGGCCGAGCTTTACGACCTCCAGAACGACCCGGGCGAGACGACCAACCTCATCGGGGAGGAACGCTACCGGGATCTCGTAGCCGAGCTCCGCGATGAGCTCGACCAGCGTATCCGGGAGGCCAATCCGGACGGCGAAGATTCCATGCCCATCGACGAGGGCATCAAGGGCGAGCTCCCCGACGAGAAGATCCGCTAGCCACCGGCGCCCCGCCCCGCAATGGTAGGAGCGCGGGCGCGCGGCCCGCCGCGGATCGGGAAATGTGGCGCGCCGCCCAGTCGGGTTTCCGTCTGTAGCGATTGGGCGGGATCGTCCCCGGAGGATTACGAACCCGCCCGGTGCGAAACCGCGCCCGCATCACCCGTCGCGCGAAGGGGAGCCGGTTCGGCGTCCCCGTTCCGGTGTGAGGAATCGCTAGGGATTCGTCTCTCCGACAGGGTTTCCGTAGCGGTGCATCGTCGTGGTCACGCTCTGTTCGCGCAACCACCGAGGCAGCTCGATGCGTCCCAGCGCGCTGAACGGGGCGTTGATCCAATTCATCTCGGCAGCGTAGGCCGCGCGCAGTACGGCCTCGCCCGGTGTGGTCACCGTGCGGAGGAACTCCGCGTTCGCGGCGAGCTCAGCCAGGCGCCCGGCGAACGCGGTCTCACCCTCCTCGTCCGCCCGGCTGATGACGAGCGGGACACCGGCCTGGGCGGCGGCGAGCCGGGCGAGGCGCTCGGTCTGGGGGGCCGCCCTCTCAAGCCGGAGGACGACACCCCGGCACGGCCGGTAGCGGAAGACGTTGCTTTCGGACGCGAGCCCGGTGGGATCGTGGTCGATGCCAAAGTGCTCCGCCCAGGCCGCGGCGTAGCTGGACGCAGCGGATCCGGGATCGACCGCCCGCGAGTCCTCCAGTTGCCGGAAGAGGTTCACGTAGTTCGGGCCGCCGGCCTTCGCCCCCGGGCCGATACTGCTCCGCTTCCATCCGCCGAAGGGCTGGCGCCGGACGATGGCGCCGGTGATCGGGCGGTTGATGTAGAGGTTGCCGGCATGCACCGACTCCCGCCAGGTCGCGCACTCGCCTTCGTCGAGGCTGTGGATTCCCGCGGTGAGGCCGAAGGGGGTGGCGTTCTGGATCGTGACGGCGTGGCGCAGGTCACGCGCCCGCACCAGTCCGAGCACCGGACCAAAACACTCGGTCTGGTGGAACCACGACCCGGGGGTCACCCCGAGTTTGATCCCCGGCGACCAGAGGCACGGATCGTCGGCGTCCCGCCGCGGCTCCAGCAGCCACTCCTCGCCCCCGTCCAGGGTGGTCAGCGCGCGGAGCAGCTGGGGCTCGGGTTCCCGGATGAGCGGGGTGACGACGCTGGCGGGATCGCTGGCCGCACCGACGGCCAGGCTGGCGGCGGCGTCACGGAGCTGGCGCCGGAAGTCGGGGTCGTCGTAGACCTCGGCCTCGAGGATTCCGAGGCTGGCCGCCGAGCACTTCTGCCCGGCGTGTCCGAAGGCCGAGCGCACCAGATCTTTGATGGCGAGATCGCGGTCGGCCAGCGCGCTGACGACCAGCGCGTTCTTCCCGCTCGTTTCCGCGAAGAGCGGGAGCTCGGGCCGCCAGCTTTGGAAGAGCCGGGCGGTCTCGTAGGCGCCGGTCAGCACCACGGCGGCGACCCGCGCGTCGGTGATCAGCGCCCGACCTTCCGCGTTGTCCTCGCAGGCGAAAAACTGCAGAACGTCACGCGGCACGCCGGCTTCCCACAGCAGCTCGGCCAGCCACCGACCGATCCGCAACACCTCCGGAGCGGGCTTGAGGACGACCGTGTTCCCCGCCATGAGCGCGGCGAGCACGCCGCCGCAGGGGATGGCAAAGGGGAAGTTCCACGGGGGCGTCACCACCACCGTTCCCCGGGCGCTGGCGGCGGTGCCGGCAGGGCGCTGGCCGGCCTCCGCATAGTAGGCGGCAAAGTCGATCGCCTCGGAGACCTCGGTGTCGGCTTCCAAGGGCGCCTTCTTCCCCTCCTCGCGGAGCAGGGCAATGGTCTCGAAGCGGTGGGCTCCGAGCACCCTGGCGAAGCGGCGGAGGACGGTCCCGCGCGCCTCTTCACCACGCGCCTCCCAGTCCGGTCGGGCATCGACCGCCGCCGCGAGCACCCGGTCGAGCGAGGGCATGGCCGGGAGCGGTCGCGCGGCACCCGGAACCTGCGCCGCGCGGAGGGCCTCCCGCTTGCCTGCCTGGGTGAAGTCGGTGTCGGGAACGTTCTCGAATCCGGCGGCGCCCCTCGGGGACGGGGACGCGCGGCGGCGTGGTTCCGCCGCGACCTCGTGGCGTGCGTTCCACGCATCCGTGAACCGATCGCGCTGCTCGACCCAGGCGGCGCTGCCGGGGGCGAGATCGAATATGTGGGCGAGGAAATTCTGCTCCGACGTGTTCTCGTCGAGCCGGCGGATGAGGTAGGCGAGCGCGCTGCCGAAGTGTCGCTCGTGCACCACCGGCGCGTAGACGAGGAGGTCGCCGGAAGCCGCCCGCACGGCGCGGGCCTGGTGGTTGGCCATCCCCTCGAGCATCTCGATCTCGACCGCGCCGGTCACGCCGTGCCTCTCGCGCAGCTCGAGGGCGAGGGCGATGTCGAAGAGGTTGTGGCTGGCGACGCCGAGACGGGCGGCCGCCGCGTTCTCGGGGAGGCAGGCGAACTCCAGCATGCGTTTGAAATTGGCGTCGGTTTCCGCCTTCGACCCGTAGGGTGCCTGCGCCCAGCCGTGCAGCTCGGCCTCGACCGACTCCATGGCTAGGTTCGCCCCTTTTACCAGGCGCACCTTGATCGGGGCACCGCCCGCCGCCACCCGCGCGCGCGCCCAGGCGAGAAGCTCCTGCTGCACCCCCCACGAGTCCGGGAGGTAGGCCTGGAGGACGATGCCGGCGCGGAGGCCCCGGAAGGCGGGTTCGTCGAGGAGTTCGCGGAAAGCGGTGGCGGTGAGCTCGAGGTCGCGGTACTCTTCCATGTCGAGGTTCACGAACGTCCCTTCCTCCGTGGCCACCGTGTAGAGGGTGCGGATGCGTTCCTTGATCACGGCCAAACTCTCGTCCCAAGCTCCCAGGTTGATCTGGCTGAAGAGCGCCGAAACTTTGACCGACACGTAATCGACGTCCGACCTCCGCATCATGGCGATGACGGCATCCATGCGCCGGGACGCCTCCTCCTCACCGAGCACGGCCTCGCCCAGCGGGTTCAGGTTGACCCGCCAACCGGCCGCCCGCCGCCTCCGCAGGTAGGCGGTCAGCTCCGCGTCCTCGGCGGGTAGGATGACGCTCTTGCTCTCGTCGCGCAGGCGTCGCCGCACGGCGGCCATGACGAGGTCCGGGAAGAGGTAGCTGCCCAAAGCGCCCAGCCCGAGCAGCGCGCGCCCGCCCAAACCAAAACCCTGCGGTAAGCCGAATCTACGCAAGAGCGCCCGCCAACCCCAGGCCGACCGGAAAGGGTCATCGCTGCGGATCAGCCGGTCGGTCATCGCCATGCTCAGTCGCTTGGCACGGGGGTCGGCGATGAGGTTCGCCACGCGTTTCCCCTGGGACCCCTCCGCGGCTGATCGGGAATCGAGGGCTTCAATCAAGAGCGTTTCCGCCCGATTCACCGCAGCGCAGGCCACGTCGGTGCGGGCTTCACCAGCGGTCGGCAGGATGGGGTAGAGCGGGGTCATCATCCCTGAAACGTCGCCCCTTGTCCGCCCGATGTCTTTAGTTTACCCTCCAGGGGACGTGCCGAGTTTACACAAAAACGCCGTTTTGTCTTGGCGGCGGACGCTTTTCGACCAGGTCCCCGGGCTGGCGGCCGTCGAGGCGCTGTTGGCTTCGGCTCCCGACCTCGTCTTCTGCATCAAAGACCGCCAGCATCGCTACCTCTCCGCCAACGCCGCGTTCCTTGCCCGGGTCGGCGCGGGAGAGGTGGAAGTCGTCCTGGGCCGGACGGCGCGGGATTTCTTCCCCGCGCCGCTGGCCAAGGGCTACGAGCAACAGGACGGGCTCGTCTTCTCTACCGGCCGCGCGATGCACGATCAGCTGGAGATGATCAGCAAGCCCGACGGAAGCCGGGGCTGGTTCCTCGCGGAGAAGGTGCCCGTCCACGCGCGCGACGGCACCATCGTCGCCCTGGCCGGCGTCTCCCGCGACCTCGGCGCCGACGACGTCGACCGGCGGCTCGGCCCGCTGGCCATCGCCGTCGATACGCTCCGGCGCGACTTCGCGCAGCCGCTCAAGATCACCGAGCTGGCCGCCGCGAGCGGCCTTTCGCTGAGCCGCTTCGAGCGCCTCATGAGATCCGTGCTCCGCACCTCCCCGCGCCAGCTCCTCACCCGCCTCCGCGTCGAGGCCGCCGCCCGCGAGCTGCGCGCCACCGACACCCCGCTCGTGGACGTCGCCCACGGCTGCGGCTTCTGCGACCAGCCCACCTTCTGCCGCCAGTTCCGTGCCCAGATGGGGGTTTCGCCCGGCCGCTACCGGCGGGGGAAGCGAGCGGCCCCGTCGCCCCCCGGGATTCCCGAGGGGGTTCCGGCTTTCCGGCGGTGTCGGACCCGCGGGTGGCTTGAGAGTGCTTGGATTCCGCTGGTCGGGCACGGCGGGGGCGATGCCCCCGCAACCAGCGGTGCCCGCTCCGGTTGAATCGGTCTGTCTAACGCTACAACAATGAAACCTCCGCCCGCCCGATTCGTCGTCCCGCTTTTGTCCATGCTCATCGGGGCCGCCCAGGCCGGTGCCGAGCCCGGGGGCGGGGGGCAGGCAGAACATCTCGACCTCGCCTACGTCAGCGGTGGCCACGAGCGGCAAAAGCTCGATCTGTTCCTACCGGAAGGTGCGGGATCGCCTGTCCCCCTGGTCATCTGGGTGCACGGCGGGGGGTGGCAGGCGGGAAGCCGCAAGAACTGCCCGCTCTTGCGCCAGGGTTACCTCGAACGCGGTTACGCCGTCGCCAGTATCGGCTACCGGCTCACCGGCGACGCGATTTTCCCTGCCCAGATCGAAGACTGCAAAGCGGCCATCCGCTGGCTGCGCGCCCGAGCTGCCGAGTACCGGCTCGACCCGGAGCACTTCGGGGTCGCCGGCAGTTCGGCGGGCGGGCATCTGGTGGCTTTGCTAGGAACGAGCGGGGGCGAGGAGGCCTTCGATGTCGGCGAAAACGCCGATGCCTCGAGCGAGGTCCAGGCCGTTGTCGACTATTTCGGCCCGACCGATCTGGCCGTCTTTGCCGAGACTCCCGGCTACGAGAGCCACGCGAGGGAGAACGCTCCCGAGGGCAAGCTCCTCGGGGGTGCCGTGGCCGACCGACCGGAGCAGGCGCGTGCCGCCAACCCGATCACCTACGTCGATGGCGAGGACCCGCCCTTTCTCATCATCCACGGCTCGGCCGACCCCACGGTGCCGCTCAACCAGAGTCAACTCCTCCACGAGGCCCTGGTCGCCGCCGAGGTGCCCTCGCATTTCATCACGGTGAAGGGCGGCGGGCACGGCAAGGGGTTCCCCAGCTCCGCCCTGAGCGAAACCGCCGCCGATTTCTTCGACCGGCACCTCCGCGGCCAAACCGACAAGGCCGATTGGCCGGCCGCCAAGACATCGGAAGTCGATGCTGTGACCTCCGGCCAGGCCGGGGCGGGGCGCCCGCGACCTGGGACACCGCCCCGCGTCCGCTTCGAGCGGGTCCTCCAGGACGACGCGGACGGGGATCGAACCGTCACCCGGAGCGAGTTCGCGGGCCCCCCGCGCCTCTTCGACCGCCTCGATCGCGATGCCAGCGGAACCCTCACGGCCACGGATTTCGAGGAATCGGAGTAAGCCTTCGCCGGCGACGACCACGCCCTTCCCTTCCCGCAAGGCGGACGGCGGCAGCAGGTTGTGGAATCAAGGGTATGTGCCGATCGCGGCTTCGCCGACCAACCCGGCAGGTGGCCGGGCGGCTCGCGCCACTCCCACTACCAGGTGACGGGCGGGTCGGGTGGTCCGACGTCGACGGGTGCGTCCTCGGCCACGTCGACCACGCCACCGATGCTCCGGAGCTTTCCGATCTGGTCGTCGTCGGCGGTTCCCGTGATGCACCCGATCTCGGCAAGCACCTGCCCGACGACAAAACCAGCCCGTTGGAGGTCACTCGAGATGGCACTGATCGGACGCTCGCCGTCGGCGGTGATGATGAGGGTTTTGGGTTGGGCCATCGGGAAAAAGGCGATGTTTGGCGGTTCACCGCCCCGGGAGGGCTTGCGGAGCCCCTTCCCGGGACGGCTAAATGTAGCAGGGCTAGGGCGCTTGGACAAGGCCTGCGCCAACCCGGGACTGCGGCGATCCGAGCGGCCGTGCGGATGACTGGAGCTTCTGCCAGAGCGCGGTTCCGCGCAGCGAGGGATCGCTCTCGGCCCAGAGGGCGGCGCAGCCAGCCACGTGGGGCGTGGCCATGCTGGTGCCGCTCTTCGTCCCGTAGCGCTGCGGGCGCGGGATCGACGAAAAGACGTCCCGTCCCGGTGCCGCGATCTCGATCTTGCCGTGGTTGGAGAACGAGGATGGCCGGAGGTTACGGTCCACCGAGGCGACCGACATGATGCTCGGCGAGTTGGCAGGGGCGCCCGTGGGGGCGTTGTCGTTCCCGGCGGCAGCGACGATGAGGAGGCCGTGGGAGAGGGCGGCGCGCCCCGCCGCCGTGTAGGCCGCCTGCACCGGACTGCGCGATCCGAGGGACATCGAGATGACCTGACAGCGGTTGGCGATCGCCCAGTTCATCCCTCCGAGAACGCTGGACGTGGTGCCGCCGCCGGAGTTCGATAGCACCTTGCCCACAAAGATCGCGCTCTGATGGGCGATTCCATACCGGGGCGTATTCCCGGCGGGTGCCTTCGGCCCGCAGGAGGTGCCCACGCAATGGGTGCCGTGGCTGTGGAGGTCCTGGACCGGCTGGCCGACGAACGACCGGGTCTCGAACCGCCGCCCGGCGAAATCCGGATGCCCGAGATCCATCCCGGTATCGAGCACGGCCACTGAAAGCCCGCGCCCGCTCCGGCAGGACGGGGGCACGCGACAGCTGGACAGCCCCCACGTCTCGCCCAGGACGCGCGCTTGGGGGCCATCGCCCTCGTCGTCCAGTGCGGCGCCCGCTTGGAGGTCGGTGGCGATCGTTTCCGCCGCACGGAGGAACCCGCGGAGATACTCGCTGTTGTCGGCAAAGACAAAATACTCGGGCTCGACGATCTCGACGGGACCGGTGGACGTCGTTTCGACGGCCGCACCAAGACTGCGGCTCCGCATGGCCGCCTCGCTGACCAGGGCGACCCCGATCTCGGCAAACATCACCGCGTCGGCATCTCCGAGATCTTCGGTGCCAATATCACTGATGACGAAGTCGCGCGTGTCCGCGACGGTGAGCCCGGTCTTCGAGAGGCTCCGGAGTCCTTCGTTCGCTCCATCAACTTTGTAGGTGATGAGGTGTCGCCCAGTCTCGAGGGATTCCCCACCCCTCGCCATGGCGGCGAGCAGCATTTCGTCGACCGATGCCGACAATGCCCCATCTCCCGTGTCCCCCGCCCGGGGGGCTGAACTCCGGGTCGTACTACGTTTCTTCGATTTGGTAGCCATTGCGTTCTCCAGGTTTTTCGTTCTACATATTAGTTTTCATTATGCGGAAGTTTCATTGCAGTGTTCTCCGCTATAGATAAGGGCGGAAAAATGACCGCCGAGGGGTCAGGCCGGTGCCGATCCGAATCCCTCCCGGGGCGCCCGCTGCGTCGCTGCCGTTTTACCTCCCCCGCGCGATCGGGGTTTTTCGCTGGGCGCGAACCCCTTCGTTCCAGGGCTTGTCCTCACTCACATCACCACAGTTCCACAGGCGGTCCATCTCTTCGGCGGAGGGGATCTCCAGGGGGCGGACGATGCGGAACCCGAGCCAGAGGGCATCCGTGTGGTACCAGATACTCTGGGGCAGACAGGGGTCCTGCCGTTTGAGATCCTTGTTCGAAGCAAAGCGTTTGGCGGACCGGAGATCCTCGGGGTCGCTGTCCCACGAGCCGCCACGATAGACCCGCGGGTAGAGGTCGCGCGGCGGGACGGGACGGCGCCCGCCCCGGTAAGCGTCGGCGAAATACTGGTCGAGGCACCACTCGGAGACATTGCCGTGCATGTCGAAGAGCCCCCAGGGGTTCGGCTTCTTCATGCCGACTTTGGCGTAGGCGTCAGACCCGAGATCATGCCAGTACCAGCCGTAGTTCTCGAGTTCCTCCACGCGGTCGCCGAAGTGGTAGGCGGTCGTCGAACCGGCGCGGCAGGCGTACTCCCATTCCGCCTCGGTCGGGAGCCGGTAGAAATGCCCGGTTTGCGCGCTGAGCCACTGGCAGAACTTGCTGGCGGCATGGTGGGTCATGGAGATGGCGGGATGGTCGTCGTCCCTCCCCATCCCGAACGACATGTCCATGTAGGGGACCGTCGGACTGCTCACAAAGTCGGGCAGGTTCGCGCTTTTCGGCAACTGTTCGGGCACACCGGCGGCGGAGCGCCGTACCGCTGTGCTCATGAACGGATCGAACTGGCCCCAGGTCACCTCGAACTTCCCCATCCAGAACGGTTGCACCGCGACGGTGCGCTGCGGTCCCTCGTCCACCCCGCGGTGGGCTTCGTCGGCGGGGCTGCCCATGGCGAACTTTCCCCCGGGGATGGCGACCATCTCGTAGGGGACGCCGCTGAGCGGGATGGTGCCTCGGTAGGGTTGCATATCCTCGAAGCGCCGCTCCATCGACGTCGCCAAGATGAACTCCCGGATGGCTCCGACGAGCCTCCCGTCGTCGGACGCGACCCTGTCGGCGAGTTCGGTGGGGGCGGCGGCTTTCTCCGACTCCTTGGCTGGCGTGGAGGCGGCGAGCACGGCCGCGATCACCACTAAAATGACGGGTGGGGCAGGGGTGCAATTGATCACCCCATTGAAACGGGACGGGCGGAGGGGGTATTGCGACCGCATGCTTCCGTTGCCCGCGCGGCACGCCCCATCCCGTGAAAGATCCCCGAACTTCACCCCTTAAGCATCAAGTCGATGCTGCGTCTCACCACCATTGTTTTATCGGTCGCCCTCGCGCAGGGCGCCCGCGCATCGACCGAGTTTGCCACGGATGTCGAACCCGTCCTCCGGGACCACTGTTACGCCTGCCACTCCCACGAGTCCAAGAAGGCCAAGGGCGGTCTGGTTCTCGACTCGCGCAACGGCATCATCACCGGGGGTGACTCAGGGCCCGCTGCCGTTCCGGGCAAGCCTGAGGCCTCGCTCCTCATCCAGGTAGTGACCCACGCCCACCCGGATCTCCAAATGCCTCGCGGAGATGGCGCGGAAAAGCTCGCCGATTCGGAGATCGCCAAGCTGCAGAGCTGGATTGCCGCCGGCCTCCCGCACGACCACCCCGGGACATCGCCGGCCCGTGGGCGACCCGACGACGCCGATCTGGCGGCCACCCACTGGTCGTTCCAACCGATCGCGAACCCGCCCGTCCCCGCCGTCTCGAACGGCGACTGGCCGCAGAACGCGATCGACCGCTTCGTCCTCGCGCGGCTGGAAGTCGCCGGCTTGGCGCCGAATCCTCCGGCGCCCCCCCACACCCTGCTCCGGCGACTCTCTTTCGATCTCACCGGGCTTCCGCCGACGCTCGAGGACATCGCCGCCTTCGAGGCCAGCGAGACCGCGGCGACGGTCGGTCGCCTGTTGGACTCGCCGGACTTCGCTCCCCGGTGGGCACGGCATTGGCTCGATGTCGCCCGTTACGCGGAATCATCGGGGAAGGACCGCGATGTCCTCATGCCCCACGCGTGGCGCTACCGCGACTACGTCATCGCAGCATTCGCTGAGAACGTCCCCTACGACCAGTTCCTCCGCGAGCAGCTGGCCGGAGACCTGATGGCCGCCGACCGGCCGGGCGACCGCGACCGGCTCGTCACCGCGACGGGCTTCCTCGCCATCGGTGCCAAGTCGTTCACTTCCGGGAAAGAGGGGCTCCGCATGGATCTCGTCGATGATCAGATCGACGCCGTGACCCAATCGATGCTCGGACTGACCGTGGCCTGTGCCCGCTGCCACGACCACAAGTTCGATCCCATT
>CAZKYJ010000062.1:0-12629 GCA_964556355.1 uncultured Verrucomicrobiales bacterium
GGCGATGTCGAGATAGTCGCGGAGATCAAAGTTTTCGACCGGGCGAATCTTGAGCAGCGCGTGTCCGACTTTGAATACGACCCCGGCAGAACAGAAGTAGTCGAAGTTTCGACCGTTCTCACAGCTTTTCGGGTTGACCAATGCGACACACTCGGGTGCTTCGCCGGGTGTGCACTCGTGGTGGTCGAGGATCACCGCGTCCACGCCCATCGTGGAGAGCCGGGCGATCTGCGCGGCAGATGATGTGCCGCAATCGACGGCAACTAGCAAATCGGGCGAGTGTTCCTCCAGGCAGCGATCGAGGCCATCCGCGCTGATCCCGTAGCCTTCTTCCGTCCGGTGGGGGAGAAATGTGGCCGCATCCGTCCCGTAGGCCGCCAGGATCGTTTTTAGCAGCGTAATCGATGTCACGCCGTCAACGTCGTAGTCACCATAGAGAGCGATTCTCTCGCCAGTGTCAATGGCCTTGAGAAGCCGCGCCACGGCCTTGTCCATGTCGGGTAGGAGGAACGGGTCGGAAAGATCGCGGAGCTTGGGCGACAAGAACCGCTCGACGGCGTCGGCCTCTGAGAAGCCTCTGAGGCACAGGAGGCGGCGGACGAGCGGTGCGAGTTCTCGGCATGCTGGCAGCTCCGCAACACGGGCGAGGGTGGCGGCGTCCGGATCTTGCACGATCCATTCCGGAGTTGGGGAGAATGCCATACGAGCGAACCCATCGTGGCGCGGGAGCTCCGAAACGGAAAGGAAAAATCCAATTTCTCTCGTAATCAGCCGGGAATGAGACCAGTCGATGTAGTATAATGGCCGACAGTTTTTATTTGCCCGCCATGATGATCGATCTATTTCGACGATCCGAAGGAGGCGAGGCGGCGGAGGCATTCCTCGACGTCGGGAAACCATTCCGAGGGAACGGCGGCCGGCGGTCCGGCCATGGCGAGGATGAAAAGGCGGTTGTCCGTGCGTGCGCTGAGGAGGAATCCGCTAACGAGTTCGGGATCGTCTGGGGGGTGGAGGAAGGCGATGGCGGCCTCGTCGGCGAGGTCGGGAAACTCTAGGGCCTGGGTATCCCCGGGGGCGACACCGGCGAACTGGAGACTGAAGTCGAAAACGAGATTCGAGGTGCTGGCCTGGCCGGGAATACGGTAAATGGCTGCGGCGCTCTCGAAGAAGAACGGGAATCGTTCGCGTTCCGGGGGGTCGAACCGGTAGGTGATCACCGTGGAACCGTCGTAGCCGGTGTCGCGGGATGTGGTGACGTAGTCACGCTCGAAGGGAAGCGGGATCAGGACGCCCCGGGCGCGGGCGGTATCGACGGTGAAGACGAGAGCGGACTCGGTTGGGGTGAGTGTGCGTGAGGTGGCGCAGCCGATGCCGGCCACCGCCGTTGCCAAGGCGAGGACGGCAGATGCAGGGCGGAAAACCAGAGTGAAAAAAGGCAGCCGATTGGCCATTCCCTCCGGTTACCATCGCCCGACGCGACTGTCGAGCTGGAACACTTGGCCGGAAATGTTTTCCATCCCGTGCAGGAACGAGACGAAGCGTGCGGCATCCCCGATGGTGGCGAAACGACCGAGCGCCTGAGACTCGAGGACGGCTGTTCTTCGCGCCGGGGTGACGGCCTGGGTAAATTTCGTTTCGAGGAACCCGGGGAGCACGCAATTGGCGCGGACGTTCCGCGAACCGAGCTCGGAGGCGAGGGATTTGGTGAGCCCGATGAGCCCGGCTTTCGCGGCGGCGTAGTTGGTCTGCCCGATCGGGCCGGTCAGCGCGGAATGCGAACCGATAGAGACGATGTGTCCCCGTCGCTGGCGCACCATGAGCCGGGCGGCAGCGCGGGCGCAGTAGAACGCGCCGTCGAGCGACGTCCGGACGACGGAAGCCCAATCTTCGTCGGCCAGATTCACGACCCTCGCATCGTGTAGAACGGCAGCGTTGTTGACGAGGAGGTCGAGTCGGTCGAGTCGGCTGATGAACGCGTCGGCCGACGCGGGGGTGGTGACGTCAAGTTCGTCCCGCCCCGGTGAGAGGACGGTGCCGAACCCGGCCCGCACGAGCTCGGAGGCGATGGCGCGGGCGAGGTCGCCATGCCCGCCGGTGACGAGAGCGGTCGGTGCGGCGCTCACCTATTGGCCGGCGCCCTCGGCAACCGGGACGGCGGTGGCCGTACTCTCGGCACGCATCCTCCCGACGATCGCGTATTTTTCGTAGACGAATTTGACGCCTACCTGACTGCCCATCGCCTCGAGGGCGTAAGCTGCGGGAACGTTTTCGAGCTTCAGGTTGAATTTCTTCGCCTCATCGCCCGACGGGACTCCTTTGAGTACGATGTTCGGTTTAAAGTCGTCCTTCGACTCCGCCTTGGTCTTCAGCGAGAGAAACTCGATCGCGTCCTGAAGGGTCACTTCGGAGAGGTCGATGGAGTCGATCAAGATGGCGCCCATTTTACGCTCCATCGCCGGGTTGCCGCCTTGGGCGGCTTCGAGTACTTCGATTTGCGCGAGGAGCGCGCGGGTCTGCCCGAGGTTGGGGTTGATGGCCATCACCTGGGCGAGTTTGGTCTTCGCGGTCTCGAGATCTCCCCGGTGAAAGGCGGTGCGGCCTTCTTGGTAGAGCCTGCCGATGGATACGGCGCCACCCTGGGCGAGGACGGATGCGGGGGCGATGGCCAGCAGGGCGGCGGCCAGGGAGGTGAAAAGGGTCGTAATTGGCTTCATCGTGGACTAGGGGGTTTCAGGTTTCGGTATCTTACCAGTGTAGCTAGAAACCCTACGCCTGTAAACCGCATCTAGATGTTTCGATGAGTGAATATACATTAGATAAAATTATAAATCGGGTGGAGCGCTTCACCGCGTTTGTCGATGGGGCGCTTGAGGGCAACCCCGCGGGGATCTGCCTGCTGGACGGCGCGGAGGAGTTTCCCGCCGCGGACCTGATGCAGGAAGTGGCCCGGGTGATCGGGTATTCAGAGACCGCATTCGTCAAACCACTGCCGGGGCAAGGCTGCTACGAGATCCGCTATTTCACGCCAAAGATAGAGGTCGATCTTTGCGGGCACGCGACGTTGGCGGCGGGCTACGCCCTATCGACGGCAGGTGGCGATGCGCTCGAATTTCGCGCCAAAGGCGGCGAGCTGAGCGTCGTTCCGACGGGTGCGGATGGCTTGGTGTGGATGGATTTCCCCGCCGAGCCGCCCCCGCTGGCAATTCCAGACCAGGAGGCGGCGCGATTCGGTTCCGCATTGGGGCTCGGAAAGTCGCCTGCGGCGTGGCGGGGGCGGTTCGATGTGATGGTTCGGTTGGCATCGGCGAACGATGTGTTCCGTTGCCGGCCGAGCGCCTTAGAGCTGGCCGAACTGGACGCCCGTGGCGTGATGGTGACGGCACCGGCGCCCGACGGAACCGGGGCTGCTTTCGATTTTGTCTCGCGCTATTTCGCGCCGCGCGCGGGGATTGCGGAAGATCCCGTGACCGGATCGGCGCACTGCCTTCTCGGGCCGTACTGGGCTGCGGAACTGGGGCGGGAACGACTTGCCGGCTACCAGGCATCTGACCGCGGGGGACTGGTGCAGATCGAGGTCCGCGGAGGTGGGAGGATCGGGCTCGGCGGGCGCGTCCGCGAGCTAGCAGCGGCGGCCGGCCAGCCGGAGTAGGGCGAAAGTCGCAGCCGGAAAAAGGATCCAGAAAATCCATGGTGGTGCGGCGGCGACACCCACCAGGAGGTAGCCTGTGGCACAGGCCAACCCCATCGCGGCGAGGGCATAGACGAGCTGGGTCGCGACGTGGGCGAGGTGGTCGCAGCCGGACGAGATCGAGGACAGCACGGTCGTGTCGCTGATCGGGCTGCAATGGTCGCCGAAAATTGCACCGTCGAGCACCGCGGCGGCGGAGAGGAGAAAGAGCGTCGGGGCGTGGGGATGGCCGGCGGTGAGCGCCGCCGCCAGCGGGAGCATGACGGGGATGAGGACGCCCATGGTGCCGAAGCTAGTGCCCATCGCGAACGACATGCCGGCACCGACAACGAAGATGGCGAGCGGCAACCACTCGGGTGCGATGTGATCGCCGACCAGCGAGACGAGGTACCAATCGGTGCCGAGCGCCTCGCAAATGCTCTTCATCGACCAGGCCATCAGCAGGATGAACAAGGCGACGCGCAGGGCGATAAAGGCGCCACCGTAGGCGGCGAGCGCGGCGCGGATCGAGAGCCGACCCGCGGCGACCGGTAACGCGATCGCGACGGCGCCGCCGACTACGGCCGCCCAGAAAAGGATCGCCACGACGCCGGGGCCGTCGGGATTGTTGGGGTCGAACACCGCCGCTCCAAAGGCGGCGCGCCACGAGTGACCGTTGCCGAACGAGAAATCTTCCCCGTTCGTGAGGAGTCGCGCCCGCCCGACCAAGACGATCCCGCCGACGATCCCCGCAAGAACGGTGGCCAGCGGGAGGACTGCGAAGATGGCGGGACCGACCGGGGGAGCCGGGCGGTCCGAGGCCTCCACGGGAGGGGACGAGCGGGCGGTGCGCTCGGCCTCGAGCATCGGTCCGAAGTCGCGCCCGGTGGCGGCGACCAGTGCCACGAAGAGGAGCGTCCCCCAGCAGTAGAAGCGGTAGGGGAGCATCTGGAGGAAGAGCTCGTAGCCCCCGAGTTCGATTCCCGCCCGGCCAGCGGCGCTCCCCAGCAGGTAGACTTCGAACGCGATCCACGTCGAGAGCAGCGCCACACCGGCGACGGGGGCGGTTGTGGAGTCGACGAGGTAGGCCAGCTTTTCCCGGGAGATTTTCCACCGGTCGGCGAGGCCGCGCATGGTCTGGCCGACAACGACGGTGTTCGAGTAGTCGTCGAAGAAGATGATGAGGCCGGAAAGCGCGGTCGCTCCCATGGCCGAGCGGCGCCCGCGGACGAGGTTTCCGGTCGAGGAGACGAGCCCGCCGATCCCCCCACTCCGGTGGGTGACGTGGATCATTCCCACGAGGGCGAAGAGGAATCCGAAGATCGCGATATTGAACTGGCCGATGAGGTTGGCGAGGAGGAACTCCCTGCCCGCGGCGGGTAGCGTGACGGTCGGATCCGGTCCGAAGTGGAGGAAGGAACCGAGGAAGAACGCCCCGAGGAGCGCGAAAACGACGTTGCGGAAGCAGAATGCGGCCGCCACGGCAAAGAGCGGGGGCAACACCGAGATCCATCGCCCTGCCCCGGCGGGGACTTCCGCTCCGGCAGGGAGCCCGCCCGTGGGCAGCCAGGCGAAGGCACCCGCGGCCAGGCCGAACCCGAGGGCGAAGGCCAGCCATCGGTAGGGCGAACGGAGAGGGCTAGGGCGGCGATCCACGGCCATCCGATAGCGCGCTTCCGCCCGGTTTGCGAGCACGGCACGACACCCGGCGTGAAGAATGGAGCGAATCTTCCGGACGCGGCGAGATCCACGCCTGCCGGCCGTTCTCCGTTCAATAGCTGGTTTCCGTGATCTCGACTTTGCCGCGGAAGATCCAGTAGATCGAGATCGTGTAGGTGAGGACGATGGGGATGCCGATGGCGGCGATGACGGTCATGATCTTCAGCGTGCCCACCGACGAAGAGGCGTTGTAGGCAGTCAACGAGTGGTCGGCCACCGGGGTCGAGTAGACGAGGTGGGGGAACATCCCGATGCCGAAGAGAACCATGAGGAGGAGCATGGTGGCACAGGAGGACAGGAACGCTCGCATCTCCCGGTGTCGCGTGGTCTCCCGCGGGATATTGGCGATGGCCAAAATACTGAGTCCGGCCGGGAGGAAAAAGAACGGCTCCTCGCGGATGCGCTCGGTGATTTGGGGGATGTAGAGGAGGGTGGCCACCGTCGTCATGGCATAGGTGAGGATGAAAAAGACGACGCAAGGCCGGACGAGGCGGCGGGCGCTCTCCTGCATGGCACCCTCGGTTTTGACCGTGAGGTAGAGCGACCCGTGCATGGAAAAGAGCGCGACGGTCGTGACCCCCATCAGGAGGGCGTAGGGATTGAGCAGGCCAAGGAATGTCCCGGCGAACTCCTTGTCGGGTCCGATGGGGATGCCGCGGGCGATGTTGCCCATGGCGACCCCGATGAGAAATGAGGAGAGGACGCTCCCGCCGGAGAAGGCGGCATCCCAGCCGCTCCGCCACCAGCGCGCCCGCATCTTCGAGCGGAACTCGATGGCCACCGCGCGGAATATTAGCGCGAAAAGAAGCAGCATGAAGGCGAGGTAAAACCCGCTGAAGACCGTGGCGTAGACGTCCGGGAAAGCGGCGAAGAGCGCGCCGCCCCCGGTGACGAGCCAGACCTCGTTCCCGTCCCAGACCGGCCCGATGCTATTGACGGAAAGCCGCCGGTGCTCGTCGCCCCGATGGAAGAGGTGAAGCGCCCCGACACCGAGATCGAAGCCGTCGAGCATGGCGTAGCCAGTGAACAAGACGCCGACGATGATAAACCAGAGGAGGTGGAGATCCACGTTCGGAAAAAGGATGAAGGTTCAGGCGCGCCCGGGCGCTTTCGGGTCGAGGATCTGTCGCCGATCCTCGTGGGTGCTCTCGGCGAGGCCGCCCGGACCGTGCATGATCTTTTGGGTGAGGAGGGTGACGAAAACGGCGAAGAGGAGGAGGTAGATGAGGGCGAATCCGATGAGGGAGGCCAGGACGTGGTTGGCGGTGACCACTTTGGAGAGCCCCTCGGAGGTCCTCAGGTAGCCGTAGACGATCCATGGCTGGCGGCCGACCTCGGCGGTGAACCAGCCGAGTTGGTTGGCGAACTGCGGGCCGAGTACCGAGACCACAAAGGCCCACAGGAGCCAGCGGGTGCGGAAGAGGAACCCGCGCCACCAGGCGAAAAGTCCGAACCAGGCGAGGCCGAGCAAGGCCATTCCGATGGCCACCATGAAGTGGAAAAACTGGAAGACGGCCTGCACGGGCGGGCGGTCGTCGGGGGTGAATTCGGACAGCCCGGTGACCGGGGCGTCGAAGTCTCCATGGACGAGGAAGCTCAGCCCCCCAGGGATCTTCGGGCCGACGACCGTGCCGGACTCCTCGTCGACCCAACCGAGGATGGCGAGGTCCGCCCTGTCCGTCGGATAGTGGCCCTCCATGGCGGCGAGTTTGGCCGGTTGGTTCTTGGACACCCCTGCCGCGCTCGAGTGGCCGGTGACCAGCGAGAGAACGGTGGCCACCGCGGCGAAGACGAGTGCGACTTGGAACGAGCGCCGCGCGAAAACCTCGTGCTTTCTCCTGAGGAGGTAATAGGCGGAAATCGAGAGGACGAGGAAGGCTCCCGCCTGCCACGCGCCGACCAGGGTATGCGTCAGCCGATCGACGCTGGAGGGGTTGAAAACCATCTCCCAGAAATCGGTGATCTCGGCGCGCGCCCCCACGCCCTCGCCGCGGATCTCGAAGCCGGCCGGGGTCTGTTGCCACGAGTTGGCCACCACGATCCAGACGGCCGAGAAGTGCGCCCCCAAACAGACCATCAGCGCGCTGAAGAAATGCATCTTCGGTCCGACTTTGTCCCATCCGAAAAGCAGCACGGCGAGGAATCCACTCTCCAGAAAAAATGCGAAAATCCCCTCCGCCGCCAGGGCGCTCCCGAAAACGTCGCCCACGTAGCGCGAGTAGGTCGACCAGTTGGTGCCGAACTCGAATTCCATGACGATCCCCGTGGCGACGCCGATGGCGAAGGTCAGACCGAAGACCCGCGTCCAAAATTTGGCCAGGTCCAGCCAGGCGCGGTCACCGGTTTTCAAATAGATGGACTCGAAGGCGACCAGCAGCACGCCGAGGCCGATCGAGAGCGGGGGATAGATGTAGTGGAACGCGATGGTGAACGCGAACTGGATGCGGGCGAGAGTCTCAACGTCCATGCCGACGGTTCCCCGAAGCAACTTGGCTGCCATGCGGGAAGGCAATCGCCCGTTTCGCGGTGTAGATTGCCCCCATGAAATCCCTGCGCCTCCTCATAGGGCTCGCGATCGCCGTCCCTGCGGCCGCGGCCGGCGATCCGGTTCCAGGCTCGCCGAACATCGTCTACATCCTGGCCGATGACCTCGGCTACGGAGACGTGGCGGCGCTCAACCCGGAAGGCAAGATCCCGACGCCCAATATCGACCGGCTGGCGGCGGAAGGGATGAGCTTCACCGATGCCCACTCGGGATCGGCGGTCTGCACGCCGACGCGCTACGGAATCCTCACGGGACGTTACGCGTGGCGCTCCCGGTTGAAGAGCGGGGTCCTCGGCGGCTACAGCCCGCATCTTATCGAACCTGATCGTGCGACGGTTGCCTCGTTCTTGCGGTCGGTGGGCTATGCCACCGCTTGTATCGGCAAATGGCATCTCGGGATGGACTGGGCCCGTACGGCAGAAACCCCTGGCGAGGAACCGAAGAACTACATGGCCATGCCGGTCGACTATGCCGCGCCGATCACCAATGGGCCGAACGCCAACGGATTCGACTATTTCTATGGAATCAGCGCGAGCCTCGACATGCCGCCCTACATCTACATCGAAAACGACCGAACAGTCGGGCTACCGACGGCCACCAAGTCGTTCAAAACGCCCAAGCGCCCCGGTCCGGCGCATCCGGAGTTCGAGGCCGAGGACGTGCTGTTCGACCTCGCAGACAAGGCGGTCGACTTCATCGCCGAGCGGGGCCACGACGCGGAGAGGACGCCGTTTTTCCTTTACCTACCTCTCAATTCGCCGCACACGCCGATCGTCCCGGAGCCGGAGTTCCACGGGAAGAGTGGCATCGGCGAGTACGGGGATTTCGTCATGCAGACCGACGCGGCGGTGGGGCGGGTGCTCGATGCGTTGGAGGACAACGGCTTCGCTGACGGCACCATGGTGGTGTTTACCAGCGACAACGGATGTTCCCCCCAGGCGAAATTCGACGAGTTGGCCAAGCACGGACACGACCCGAGCTACCAGTTCCGGGGGCACAAAGCCGACATTTTCGAAGGTGGGCACCGCGTCCCGTTTGTCGTCCGCTGGCCGGAAGTGGTGGCGGCGAAATCGAGCTGCGCCGAATATGTCTGCCTGACGGACCTCTTCGCCACGGTTGCCGCGATCACGGGGGGCGACCTTCCGCCCGGCGCCGCGCCGGACAGCGTGAGCCTGCTGGCCGCATTGCGCGGGGAGCACGGTGCGCCGAGGGAGTCGGTGGTGCACCACTCCATCAACGGGAGTTTCGCCATCCGGCAGGGGAACTGGAAGCTCTGCGAGTGTCCGGGCTCCGGAGGCTGGAGCGCGCCCAACCCGAAAGAGGCCGCGGCCAACGACCTCCCCGCGGTGCAGCTTTACGACCTTGAGGCGGACGTCGGCGAGCAGAACAACCTCCAGGCGGAGCGCCCCGAGGTCGTGGCAAGACTGAAAGCGGCACTCGAAGCAATCCGGAACACCGAATAGCGCCGGCGCGCCAGTAAATCCGCATCTCGAACCGACGGGATGCCATTTATAATAATGGCAGACAGTTTATAGTTGCAGCGCTCCCCGAGCAGAAAGGAGCAGAAAGGGAAGGACCCGGCGGGCGGGTGTGGCGGCGGGCGGGCGCTAGTGGCGCCGGCGGCGGAAACGGGAGAGCATCACCAGGATTCCGCCAGCCGCGATCATGACGACAGTCTCTGCCTCGGGAACCCGATTGAGGTTGGAGCCGACGCGTTCATTGAGATCCACAGCTACCGGCGTTTCCGAGACGAAGTCGTCGAGGCCACGAACCCGGTCGAGTGCGAGCGAGGGGAGGGGGGTAGTCGTGGCCAGCGGCACGCCATCCGTCCCTACGGTGAGAGCCGCCGACGAGGACGAGGCGAACAAGGGAGCAAGCGCAATGGCGCCAGCACAAGCGATCAGGGTGCGGGTCACGTAGGGAAAAACGACCAAGGGTGTCCCCTAGCTAAACCCTACGCGGGCCCGCTCGTCAATCGGAATCGTCCGGCGACCGGTCAGACCGACCAGGGCGATCGGTAGTCGCGCGTGAGCCAGGCGTCGTCACCGGTGCCGTTGGCGAAAGTGTTGGTCGCCGGATCCCAGTCGAATTCCTGGCCGTGGTAGTAGGCCAAGTTCATCAGGTGGCAGCAGATCGCGGAGCGCGAACCGATCTCCTCGTGGGTGATCGGCTGCGTGCGAGCGGCCACCGCATCGATGAAATCCCGGATGTGGTGGTTGCTCTTGTAGAGCTCCACTTTGGCGTCGGCGAGGAATTCCTTTTCGGCCTTGGCGAGCTGCGAGCCGAGCGACACTCCGTCTTCCCGGTCGAGGAACTGGGCGATCTTCTCGCCGTCGCGGTGGAAGGCGAACCTTCCGCGGGTGACCTGGACCTCGCCTTCGGACCCGAAGAAATGGACGCCGATGCCGCCCCCGTGCACGATATAGATTCCGTCGTCGTAGACCAGTTTCGCGCCGCGCGTGGACTTGCCGTCTTCCCAGCCTTCGGGCGGAAGGATCTTGTTCGGTCCGCTGCTATCACGCCCGAGCCCCCACTGGGCGATGTCGAGGTGGTGGGCGCCCCAGTCGGTGACCATGCCGCCGCCGAACTCGCGGTAGCGGCGCCAGTTCGGGAAGTGGGTGTGGAGCCCCCGCGGGCTAAGCTCCGAGTTGTAGGCGCGGGGATGGGCGGGGCCGAGCCAGCGATCCCAGTCGAGCCCGGGCTCCATCTCTTCTTCCGGTAGGTCGCAGGGGATGCCGGGGTCGCCGAACGAACACTCCACGTGGTCGACTTTGCCGATGGCACCGTTGCGCACCAGCTCGCAGGCCACGCGGAACTCGCTCATCGAGCGCTGCATCGAGCCATTTTGGAGGACGCGCCCGAGCTTGGGCACCGCTGCCATGACCTCTTTGGCCTCGTGGATGTTGTGGGTGAGCGGTTTCTCGCAGTAGACGTCCATGCCGGCATTGAGGGCGGCCATGGTGATGACGGCGTGCCAGTGGTCGGGGGTGGCGATGCAGACAGCGTCGATGTCGTCGCGTCCGGTGATCTTTTCGAACTCGTTTTCGGCGGCGCAGTCGGTGTTGCCGTAGTGCTTGTCGACCCGCTCCTTGGCAGCGTCGCGGCGGGTGGTATCGACGTCGCAGACGGCGGCCACGTGGACGTCGTCCTGGGCGATGAAGTTGCCGAGGAGGTGGCCGGACTGCTTGCCCATGCCGATGAAGCCCATGCGGAGTTTCTTCGAGGCATCTTGGGCGCGGAGGCCGTTGGGAAGAATGAATGGGGCGAGGCCGGCGGCGGCGGTCGCCTTGAGGAACGTTCGGCGGGTGTTTCGGGTGTTATTCATGGGTGGAGCTTTTGGAACGGATGGGAGCTTGCGCACATTTCAGCGAAGTGAAACGGTGCCGACGATGTCGCTCGAAGCAAACGAATCCCGCCTCCTCGACGCCCTGGCCGTCCTGCCGGGGCATCACGAGCGGCTTGCCTACGTGGTCGAAAAATTCGGTGCCCGCGGGGGGCTAACCGACGCCGAGCGATCGGAGGCCGCCCTCGTTCCGGGGTGCACGGCGCGGCTCTGGCTGGTCGCCGCGGCGCGGGGCGATGGCTCGGTCCGCTTCCGCACCGCGTCGGATTCGCCGATGGTCGATGGGCTGGCCGGACTGTTGGCGGCGGTGGTGCAGGGCGTCGCGGCGTCCGAGCTGGCGGCGGTGGCGGAGGGGATGCCGCGGATCATCGCCGAGAGCGGGATCGCGCGGGCGCTGACCCCGACCCGCCAGCGCGGCATGGTGATCCTCTGGGCCGCCATGCGGGCGGAGGCGGCGCGGCAATGAAATTTTACGACGCGCACAACCACCTCCACGACGCCGGCGGCGAGGACGTGCTCCCGCTGCTCCGCCAGGCCGGCCTTGCGGGTGCCGTGGTCAACGGGACGCGTCCGGGCGACTGGGGCGCGGTGGAAAAAATCACCCGCGGCCGAGATTGGCTCGTCCCTTCCTACGGGCTGCACCCCTGGTTCGCGGACGAGACGGGCGATTGGGAATCCGAGCTTGTGCGGGTGTTGGCGATGGACGAGCGGGCGGTCGTCGGCGAGATCGGTCTCGACAAAGCGCGCATCGTCGGGGTGCCGATGGACGTCCAGGAGCGGGCGTTTCTCCGGCAGCTCGCCATCGCGGCACGGATGGCGCGCCCGGCGACCGTCCACTGCGTCCGGTGCTACGGACGGCTTGCCGCGTTGCTGGAGCGGGAGGAGCGACTCCCCGGACGGGGCGTCGTGCTGCGGAACTACGCGGGTTCGGCCGAGATGGTGGGGCGTTTCGCGGCCTTGGCGCCCGTGGTTTTTTCGTTCTCGGGTATGGTACTCCACGAGCGAAACGGGCGGCAGCGAGGGGCGCTGCGTGCGGTGCCGAAAGGGCGGCTCCTCCTGGAGACGGACGCTCCCAATATGCCACTCCCGGAAGGGCTCGCACGCTACCGGTTGCCCGATCGGCTGGCGAATCATCCGGCAAACGTCGTTCCGCTCTATGAAGGGGTCGCGAAAGTCCTGGGTACCCCCGTGGAAGAGCTCGCGCGCGCGCTTGGCGAATCCTTTCACCGCACCTTCGCCCGCGGCTGACCGGCCGGCATCCGAGCTACTCTTGCCCGCCCTCCGCGATCTTCTTCACCACGTGGGCGGCGGCCACGAAGCCGAAGGTTCCCGTGACGAAGGTCGCCGTTCCGAGG
>CAZKYJ010000063.1:0-12622 GCA_964556355.1 uncultured Verrucomicrobiales bacterium
TACGCGTGGCTTTGGCCGCTCCCCAGAGGCGGAGGAAAGTCGGGTAGTCGAGGAAGTATTGATCCGGTTCCTGCCCGGCCACCGACGACTCGGGATCGAACGGAACGATGACCGAGTGTTCGGAGACCGGACGGGGCTCGCCCGCATGCGAATCGCCCGCGAAAGGACTCAACGCTAGGACAAAGGCACCCGCCGCGACCGGCTTGGCCCCGAAAGTCCAACGCCGATGCGTGACGAGCCGGTAGCCCAGGAGCAGGAGCGCCCCGGTCACCCATCCGACCAGCAAGCCGTTGGCGGAAGGGGCCGCCGCCGGCCAGAACATGGCCAGTGCGGTGAGCAGCATGACCCCTAACAAAGCCACCGAAATCGCGGCTTTTCGCCCCACGGCAAAGAAGAGGAGGCAGCCGATGAGAATCCGCCACCACGCCCCATGGATCTGTCGCGACCACGATGCGTAGGAGAACTGCAGCGGCGCCGGTGCGAAGTCGCCGTCGAGGACGACCTCGCGACCACCTTCGGGCAACATGAATCTGAGCGGGACGAGCCCGGCGACGACCTCGGCTTTCGGGGGCTTCGGAACTGGGCGCCCAAGCCGCTGCGTCATTTTGCCGATAAGTTCCATGTTGCTCGCGGTGTTCTTGACGATGAGCTGACCGGTCACGGGATTGTAGTAGGCGCTCGCACCTTCCGGGAACGTGACCCCAGATCCTGCGAGAACCTCCACCGAAGTCTGCCGCTTACGAATCCCGCTCGCCGCCGGAGTATCGGATGCGAAGGGATCGGCAGCGGCGTCCATCTCACTTTCGTTCAGCTTCGAGAAAAAATCGGGACCGACATCAAATGTTTGGGTGAAATACTCCGAATTGTTGTCGGTCGCTGGCACAACCTCGATCCCGTCCCCAGTGATCCGATAACGGAGGCTGGCGAGATCGGTGATATACTTGAGAGCCTCACCCAGCGGAACGTCGGTCAACGAGAGGGTGATTTTTCGCCCCCAGATACCGGTGGAATCCCCCTCGCCATCGCGCAGCGAAAACTTCAATGGAGGTGCGGAGCCGCCGTCCATTTCCCTAGCTTTCACCTGGAGAAAATCGAGGGCTTCCTGCACGGTGGCCTCGTCGAAATCAATCGTAGGCACGCGGATCGTCCGTAGCCTTTCCGAGACGGAGCCGGCATTGCCGTCGACGAGGGAGAATTCAAAAACCTCGTCGACATCCCGCATCATTTCCGCCCGGGTGTGGTCGTAGGCGGATCGGTAGTAGCTATTCGAGACTTCACGCTCGATTCTCTCCAGCATCCGGCGCGCCGGGACGTTGAAGCGATCGATCTCGAGAACTTCGACGAGGCTCTGTTTCGCCTCGTCGAACTGGCCGAGGTCGTACTGGCCAACGGCGAGGTTCAGGTTGCGCTCGACCTCCTGCACATCTGTCATGTGTTGGGGCGAATCTGCCGGATTGTAGATTTCGGGATCGTCGAGAGTGTTCAGGAAGCGCTTTATTCTCAGACTATCAGGGGCGGCGGCCAGGGCGGTTCCGAGAATCATCCGGGCGTCCGCATAGTCCCCGTTTTCCGCCCGCACGTGAGCCAAGTCGAGCGCCGACGAAAGCAATGTCTCATCCGGAGCCCCACCAGACTCGGCTAGATGACGCAGTCTAGCAACAACTCCCGCATCTCCTGGAATCATCGGCTGCAAGTCATCAACCCGACGCTTGAGAAAATTCTGCTGCTGCTGCGAGAGAAGCTGCTTCTGCAGGTTGTAATCCTCCTTCGCATTAGCATATTCACTCCTATCTGCCCGAGAGAGCCGTTGCTCGGCCTCTGTCCCTTCTTTGATGTCGTCCACCTTTTGTCTCGTCTCCTCGGCGATTGCCAGTCTGGTTTCGAGAGCAGCCTTGAGCGCGAGAGCCCCCTTTTCGAGTGTCTCATTCATTTTTTCGATTTCCGCTTGGAGGCGGGCGACTTCCGTCTCGTTACCGAGGGCGCGTTGCCGGTCCCGTGCTTCGACTGCCACATCGCGCTTGGGCTTCCAGAACATGAGAGTGCTGTCTTCAAGCTGGAGACCGAATGCTTGCTCGATCAGGTCCTCGCCGGTCTTGCCGGATAGGGCATCGAGTTGAGCCCGGACGTTTTCGATTTCGACCTCGCTCTCGTAGGCCGCCATCTCGGCGCGGCGGAGCACGTCCGGAGCGCCCTCGGTGTTGAAGAGCGATCCCATCCCCTCGTCGAGATCGACGATTCCGAATTCTTTCTGCAGCCGCAGCATTTCGGTGCGGGCGTTCTCAACCCGCGCCTGCTGGGTCTGCAGCTCATCGTGGAGCACGGCGACTGCGGCGCCCATTGCGGCGTGATCCGCACTCAACTCCGCGTCGTACCACTCTTCGTAGTTCGCCTCGGCGTATTCGGTGAGCGCCGCCGCCTTCTCGCTGGTGCTCATCATGCTGGCGAGCTCGGCGCCGTAGTGCCCGAAGACATGTCCGATGAGGGTGCCGGTCTCGGGTTGCTTGGTTTCTGTCAGATTGGTCTCGAACTCGCGGTAGCTGAAGCTCGGGGGCAGGTGGAGCACCCAGCGCGAGCGCTGGACCGGGACGGTGTCGGGAAAAATCGGCGGGACGAGGGCTTGGGTGCCACGCGACTCCCAAGGCTCACCGGGCACCTCGTAGGTAAGGACGACGGGAAACGGGTCGTTGGCACCGGCGTCGGCAGGTTTTTGCGGGAGGATGACCCGCACGAGCCCCTCGCCCGCCACGACCGGCTTGGTGGCCACGCCATCGACGACGAGCGACCATACCTTGCTCCCGTCCGGCAGGGCGATGTCGAGGAACTGGTCGCCGGCCGAAACGACCTGGGCGCGGAGCTGGTGGCGCTCGGTGCCGGACTCGGTGACAATGGTGTCGATATGGATCGATTTGACTAGCGTTGTCACCAGATCGGTGGCGGCGTGGCGAACGCCCCGCACGGTGAGGGCGTAGCCGGCACCGCGGTAGGCGAAGGCGGCGATGACCCGGTGGCGGGCCTCGTAGCCGGTGAGGGCGGGAACCCGGAGCGAGTCGAGCGCATCCAGCCCGACGGGCTCGAAAGCCAATTCGGTGTCGGTATTGGCCTCGACCATCCACGCGCCCTCGGTACGCCGGGCGCCGGGGAGGGCGACGACGGGGACGGAGGCGGCGAACGGGCGTGATTCGCCTTCGCCGATCTCCAGCGGGAGTGCCATGCGGAAGCGCAGGGCGTTGCGCCCCTCCAGGGCTTTGGCGAAGCGGAGCGTCCAGGTGCCGGTGGCGGCGTCGAGCGACTGGGACGAGACCAGCGGCGAATCGATGCGGAAGAGCGGGGCGGCATCGACCGGCAGGGTGACCGCCAGTTCCTCCAAAATGCTCGCCACGACATCCACGCGGATCTCACCCTCGATCTCCAGGGTGTTGAATAGCGGGAGCGCGTAGGCATTGACCGTGGCGAGGAACTCGGGCGGGCGGGCGCCGACCTCGAGGCCGAGATCGAAGGTGTCCTGCCGGAACCAGGCGAGCGCGCCGGTGACCGGGGTGGCCCGCGCGTCACGGCGCTCGAGCCCGACCTCGCGAACGGTGGCAACGGTGAGGGCGCTGTCCGCCTCCACCGCCACGTAGCCGGTGACGCTCTCGGCCCCGGGCACCCGGAGCGGGGCAACGGCGACGGCGACCGGGCTCCCGACCGCGCGGGCATCCCATCCGCCGGGGAGCCAGCGGGTGTGCAACGCGAAGGACGCGCTCGCTCCGGCGGCGATCCCCCCTGGCCAGGTGACGACGACCCCGCCGGCGACGGGGCGCCAAGAGGGTTCGTCCTCGCCGCGTGGGTCGAGATCGATGATCTGTTCGGTGTTGTCGGGGAGCTCTAACAGAACTTCAAAAACCTGCCCCTCCCGGCAGACGACCGACACCGACCGCTCGAAAGTGACGGCGTCCCGCCCGAGCGAGACTTTGGTGTCGACGGTGGTGAGGAAGCGGTCTCGCAGGCGTTCGACGCGCGCGGTGAGCGCCTCGGGCATGGCCTGGAAGGTGAATCGGATCCCCTGCCCGCCCGACACCTCGCGGATGGCCATGCCGTCACCGGCGGAGAGTTCGACTGTCCCCCCGGCGACCAGAACCTCCCTCGGGCCGATCAGGGGCATGCCCACCCGGCCGGCCGCCTCCCCGGCGGGGAGCGAGGGCACTTCCAGAGTAACCTCGAGCGCCACCTCGCGGCGGCGTTCCGGCACCAGGGCGACAACGAGCCCGCCATCGGCGTCGACCGACCACGATTCGACAGCGAGACCCGTGACGCCGAGGATGGCGGCGCCGGCGGGGAGGTCGAAGTGGAGGCGGTCGGGGAGGTCGGCAAGATTCGACGTGAGGCGCATCTCGTTGCGCCCGTTCACCGCGACCGCGCTGACCTGGCCGGTGAAATCGATTTCGGCACGGATGGCGAGCGCCCCCGGTTCGCGCCCGGCGGCACCGTCGTCGGGGACGAGGCGGACGGCGACGGGGCCGTGCGACGCGAACACCGCGGTCTGACCGTCGTCGGAGAATGGGGTGGCGCTGTGCACCCGGTGTCCTTCAGGGATCGCCACGGTCAGCACCGTGGCCGCCCCGGGGACGGCCGGCACCGTGAACTCCCGGCCGGAGGCTGATTCGGCCAGTGGCACCACCCAGCGAAGCCGGGCGCTGTGCTCGCCCCGCCCGCGGAGCACGAAGGCCGCGGGGGATGCGCCATCGCCCTCGTCTCCCGGGCTGCTGGCGGAACGGAGGGCCGCATCGCCATCGAGCTCCACCGAGGCGAGGAACGCGCCGGTATCGCCGGCAGGCACTTCGACCCACCCGTCGTTGAGCACGGTGATCGGCACGAGCGCCTCCACGGCAACGCCGCCATCGCCCAGAGTCGCGGTGGCTTCCGCCACCCCGAGCACTGCCCCGGCGGGCGCGGCGGGGGCGTCCGGTGCTTCCGCATCCTGCGCGAGGGCATCGCGAACGAGCGCGAGATACTGGTCGCGCTGGAGCGAAACGGCCTCGGGGTGCGCCTTGAGGACGGCCGGGATAGCGGCATCGGGCACCCAGAGTTCGCGGAAGGTGACCGGCGCTTCGCCGCGCGCGAGCACCGCGGAAAGAGCCGCCAGCACGGAGAGGACGAACGGGCGCACGATCAGGCCTCGGCTGCGGGTTCGTCGGGGGCGGCGGCGGGTTCGCCCGGCGGTTGGGGAGCCTTCGGCGCCTGCGGCCGGGGGCGCGATAGCCAGGCGGCGATACAGCGGCAGCAACCGAGGCCGATCCAGACGCCCACGGAAATGAGCACGCCGAAGAAAACCATGTGCCAACCCGGCGCCCAGCCCGGACCGCTCAACCCGCCCAGCACCAGCGATCCGAAGCCGGCGACGAAAGCGTAGGCCACTTTGATCGCCTGCTGAAACGGGATCAAGAGCAAGCCGACGCCCAGCGCCGCGATGCCAAAAACGGCTTCGAGGGTATAGCTCAAAACCCGGCTGCGATATCCGATGCCGATCTCCGCCGGGCGGTCGAGGCGGTGGAGGACGAACTCGGAGCCCTCGCGGCTCAGGTCGAAGTCGAAGCCCCCGCCATTGCCCGTCGGGCGGTCGGGAGCCTCGTTCCAGTGGGGCAGATGATCTTCCACGGCGTCCGGCCCGAGCGCCGGGGTCAGCCACTGGAGCGCGCGGCGAAACCGCGACCAGTTGTCGTGCTCGACGGGCCGGCGCATCGCCCCATCGAACCTGAGATAGACATACTCCTGTGGGAGATAGAGGGTCACCTGGCTCTCCAGAACATCGGCGTCCGTCAGGACGACCGGGGCCACGGCAAACTCCCCGCCCCAACCCATGTCGCCGTCCGTCCCATCGGTCTGCTTCGGCGTGGAGTAGACGAACCGGACGGTGACCTCGGCATCGGCGCCCGCGCCGGCGGGGAGCCGCACGAGGAGGCCGTCTTCTTCGCCGTCGCCCCGCTTCATCGGCTGCTGCGGCTCCCCGTTGACGAAGATATCGGAAACCACCCGCGCGCCCTCGGGCAGGCTCACGCCGAGGAACTGTTTGGCGTTGTTCCGCAGCCAGAAGACCGCCTCCGAAGTCATGGCCAGATCGGTCGAGACCACGGTATCTACCGACGCGTAGGTCACGACAACCGGCGGGACCGAGAGATATTGGTTCTTGGAAACCTGCATGGTCAGGTCGAACGGGCGCTCGCGAAACTTGTAGGCGAGGAACGCTCCCTGCCCGGCGAGCGACCCGCGCAGCTCGCTCGGGTCGATGGCCTCCAGCTTGGAAGAATCCGGGCGGAGGATCTCGAGGTTGAGATCTTTGACCACGGCGACCTGGCCGGTCTCCCGGAAGACGCCGACGGCCTCCAGCTCGGGTACGTCCACGTCGAAAGGCGCGCCCGCCGCCTGCGCTTCCAGCGGCACATCGAGGGCGAGCGAAAGCTTGTAGTCCCCCTGGTGCTTGTCGCGGGTGACGACCTTCCAGAAGACCGTCCCCGCCACCGCTTCCCCATCCGTGATCTCCGTTGCGTCGACTCCCTTGACCACCTCTTTGGTATCGAGGTTTTCGACGCGCAGGTCGGCGGCATGGGCTTCGGGCACCCGGAGGTAGAAGGTGTCCGTCCCCGCGTATTCGATACGGTAGTCGATCTGCCAACGGTAGGTGGCCACCTGCTCGAGGATGCGCACCAGCTCTAACACATCAGCAAAAACCTGGGTCTCCTTCTGCTCCAGCACGATGCGCGCCGGGGCGGCGGCACCCTGCCGGTAGCGGAAAGCCAGGGTGGCGTCGCCCACCCCGCCGAGGTCGAGGACATCGATTTGCCGGAGGTCGCCGAGGCCCGCCATGGTCGGGCTGAGCCCGGCATCGACGATCACCCCGACGGCGGCCTCGTGGCGCTCGGCACCCTCGATGGGGAAGACCGGCACGGCGATCTCTCCCGCCGGGTCGGCACGGAAGAGGCGCCCGACCACGGTGAAACTGAAGCTCCCCTCCCGCTCTTCGGCGAACTTCACCTCCAGGGTGCGCGGTGCGCCCCCGGCGCCGGCGAGCACTTTGTAGTCGGCGAAGTCGCCCTCCACCTCGATGCCCTCGTAGCCGTCGGGAATGGCGATGTTGGCGCCGAAGATGCCGGCGCGCTTCACCTCGAAATCGAAGGTGGCACGGAAGGCGAGTTCGTCGGAATCGACGGCGAGGCGCGTGAGGCTTTTCACGGCGACCTCGGGGATGGCCGGCTTCACCTGGAGCTCGGCGGCGATGGGTGCCTTGAGATAGCGGAAGGCCGCCACGCGCCTGAGAGTTGCGCCCTCGGGGACATCGCCGCCCCCGGCCTGGCGGGTGAGCCCGGCGCCGGGCGTCACCGAGACATCGAGTTCCGGGTCGGCGGAGACGACGATCTCGCCGCTCTGGCGGGCGACGCCGAT
Organism: uncultured Verrucomicrobiales bacterium; assembly: GCA_964556355.1. GTDB lineage: Bacteria > Verrucomicrobiota > Verrucomicrobiia > Verrucomicrobiales > DEV007 > CAZKYJ01. The sequence goes on from CAZKYJ010000063.1 coordinate 7,417, forward strand.
CGCGGTCACCGCGGCGATGGGCACGTCGGCGGGAAGCTCCGGAAGCGGTTGCTCGAGCACCAGGCCGAGCTCGTAGGATGCCTCGACCGGCGCGTGGAGGGCGACGGTGACCGTCTGGCTCCCATCGCCCGCCGGGGTGACGTTCCATTCTTTGATATTCGAACCGAGCACCTCGAGCACGGCCTGGCCGTCGGGCACGGCAACGGAGAACGACCCGAGACCCGCCCGCAGAATCCGGTAGCGGAGCGACGCTTTGGTGCGCACCGCGCCCGGGACGACCTCCGACCCGAGGTCGGCCTCGGCGAAAAGGAGCGGCTCCAGCATCGACTCGCCACCTTTCTTCTTCCACGCGATAGTCGTCTCCTCGGCAGCACCGGCAAAAAACGAGAGCTTCGTCCCGCCCTCGCCTGGTTCGCTGGTGAAGGCGGTGGCCGGAGACACTTCGAATTCCCAGCCTTCTCCCGGGACGAGGAGATCGAACCGGGCGACCGGGGACCTGGGGAAACGGACGGTCATCTCCGCCCTTCCGGCCGACTCCTCGACTTTGGCGTAGAGGGTCAGCTCGATGGCGTACTGGCCGTCCTTGGGCATGAGAAGCTTGTATTCGCCATCGGCCTCGCGCTGCAGGAACGCGGACCAGGCCTGGACGTCGGCGATGTTGCCGAGGTCGCTGCCGAGCGGGTGCACCGTCCATCCGTCGGGGTTGAAGGACTCGACGACGATCTCTGCCTTGATCACGGCGACGCCGTCTTCGACCGTCCCTCTGTAGGTGGCCGAGCGGGTGGCACTGCCGATCGGAGGTTCCGCCTTCGTCTCCTCTTTTTGTATCTTGAGCTGATCCCAAAGTTCTTGGAACTCTTCGTAGGGAAGAAAAACTCCGCGCCCATCCTCTTCGAAGACATTGCGGAGATCGTCGTAGGGTAGGTAGATGCTGCGCTCGACCCGCACCTCCGGTAGGGCGCTTTCCGGAGCAGGCGGGCCGAAGGGCTCAAGCTGCGCGCGGGATATCCCGATGACCGTTAGGAGTCCGCACAGAGCAAGCCAAGGGGCGGAAAGCGGAGGGTGAACTCGGTGCCGAAAGTGCCGCATTGTTTCTAGGGGTTGAAAATCAAGCCTCCCCGCCGGAGGAGCTCCGACCGCGAGGGATCACCCCTAGACCATTCCGAATGGGAAGTTGTTAGAAATTTGTCAGATTATCGTCAGCGATCTCAGGGAAGCGGACGGACACGGCGGGAATCGTGAGCGAGCCTCCCCCGTCCGCGCGACCTCGCAAGCTGCCGGTCGGACCTACCGGAGCCTCCGGACGCGGCACCTCCCGATGAGTCCGTGTTGGACTCCCCCAAGCGTCCGCCGCCACCAGCGGTGACCGCTAGTCACTCCGGGCGTCACGCGCTCTCACCGGTTGGCCTGGGGCTCCGCCGGATGACGCGGGGGCTTCCCCCCACGCCCCCTCGGGTGCCCGATCGAACCTATTCGTCCCCGAACGAGGTTCCCACCGCCCGGGCGGCGGCGACGACCTCGCCGTCGGGCTCGACGAGGCGGAGCTTGTCCACCGCCTCGTTGATGGGCACGGATCCGACGTGGTAGCTCTGGTAGCTGACCATCTGGCCGAACTTGCCCTCGCGGATGAGATCGACGGCCTTGACCCCGAAGCGGGTTCCCAAGATCCGGTCGAGCGAGGTCGGGGCGCCGCCGCGCTGCAGGTGCCCCAAGATACAGGCGCGGGTTTCCTTTCCCGTCATCTGTTCGATCCGTTTTGACACCTCTTCGCCGATCCCGCCGAGACGGTCTTCGCCCGCGCTCTCTTTGGTCTTGGTCATGATCTCGCCGTCTTTCGGAGCGGCCCCCTCGGCCACCACGACGAGGACGCTGTGCTGCCCCTCGTGCTCCTTTTCCAGCACCGCTTTGGCCACCGCCTCGTAGGTGAAGGGAATTTCGGGAAGCAAGATGACGTCGGCTCCGCCGCCGATCCCGCCCCAGAGGGCGATCCACCCGGCGTTGCGCCCCATGACCTCAAGGACGATGACCCGCTTGTGGCTCTTGGCCGTGGTATGGAGGCGGTCGAGGGCATCGACCACGGTGGAGACGGCCGAGTCGAAGCCGAAGGTCATGGCGGTGGCCGCGAGATCGTTGTCGATCGTCTTGGGCACACCGATGACCGGGACGCCCTCGCGATTCAGCTGGAGCCCGGTGGTCAGCGAGCCATCGCCACCGACGATGATGAGGGCGCGGATCTCCAGCTGTTCCAGCGTCTTTTTGGCCATCGCCATGATGTCCGACGGGACTTCCAAGACGTCGCCCTTACCGATCTTCGCGACGAAATGCCCTTTGTTGGTGGTGCCCAAGATCGTGCCACCCAGCTTCATGATGCCGGCCGTTTTCGTGTGGTTGAGGATCATGTAGTCGCCGGGGGGCAGGAGCCCCTCGAAGCCGTCGCGGAATCCGATGACCTCCCAGCCGAGCTTGCTGGCCGCGCCGACGACCCCGTGAATGACCGCATTCAATCCTGGGCAATCGCCCCCGCTGTTCAGAATTCCGATTCTCATAGGTAAGTAAAAGTATGCGCTTGGGCCGGACGGCCTAGTCTTCGACTGGCCCCATGGTGAGGAGGTCTTCGGCGCTGGTGACCGGTCGCCCGGCCGCGTTCCAGGCATCGAACTGCCCCCACCCCTGATCAAGCAGGGCGGATGCCACGGAGAAGCGATTCTGCGCCCCGAGCACGACGACGATGAGCCGGTGCGGGATGATCTGCTTCTGCCCGTTGGCCAAGGTTTGGACTACCGGAGGTTTCTCGCCGCTGATGACGACGCACGGCCCCGCGCGGTTGGTTTGGCCGGTCTTGACACCGTCGACGCCCGCCTTGCCGAGGAGTTCGTTGGTGTTTTTGACCAGGAAGCTGCGCTTCTCCGCGCCGCTGAAATAGCCGATCTCGCGTTCGGTCTGGGCGACGTAGAACCGGAACCCGGATTTTTCCATGGCGACGATGCTCAGGCGCGCCACGTCCGCCGACGTCGAATAGGGAACCGGCTTCCGGTTGTCCATGCCATGCGGGTTGGTAAATTTCGTATCCGCCATGCCGTGCTTGGCGGCGAGGGCGTTCATGTGCTCGACGAAATGCGCAATCGGGTTCCCGGTTTTGCCCGCCCGGCGGAGCAGGTCGTAGCCGACGAACGCCGCCAGCGTCTCGGCGGCCACGTTGTCCGATGCGATGAGCGCGGCATAGATGGCGTCGCGCAATTCGATGCGGTCACCCGGGACCAGCCCGAGCGGGTTGCCCCCTCCGATGAGCGCGGCCGACTGGGGGACGACCACTTGGGTGCCGAGATCGGTGCCCGTCAGCTCCGCCCAGTCGAGCACCACGATGGCGGTGGCCACCTTCGTGATGCTGGCGATCTGGCGACGCTGGTTGATCTCGCGCCCGGCGAGCACTTTCTTGGTGAAAAGATCGACGACCGCGTAGCTCATGCCGGAATCCTGGGCGCGCGCCGGGGAGCTGAAGGCCAAGACGAATGAGGGGACGAGCACGGCGATCGCCAACAGACCGACGAAGCTCGGCCGGCGGGATCGGGAAAATCGCGGGTCATGGGCTTGGATGGGATCGTTCACGGGGCGCAACCATATCTTGAGCCCGCCCGACCGCAACGCCCAAATGGTGGGGCTCCCCGCTCCGAACGGGCTCGAAATCTCGCCAGCTGGCGCTATCTTCGAGCCAAGTGTCCATCGTTTCCGCCGTTTGCCTCCTCGTCGCCCTCGCGGCCGTATCAGCACTCCTCTCCGCCCTGGAAGCGACCATTTCATCGCTCCGCCAGCATCATATCAGCCTGCTGGCCGGCGGGAAGGAAACGCCGAACGTGCGGCTGGCCGTCCGGCAGATCCTCGCCGCCCCCAAAACCCACCTGATGGGCATCCTGATCGCGGGCACCGCCGTCAACCTCGCCATGGCCGTGATCGGCATCTACCTCCTGACCAGCCACGGAGAAAGCTGGGGCGTCCGCCGCATCCCCGGGGCGATCGCCCTCTTCGGCGCGCTCATCCTCTTCGCCGACATCCTCCCCAAATCGGTCGCGCTCGCCCACCCGCGCGATACGCTGAGGCGGGTCGCCACCCCCCTCCTCGTCATCCACCGCTTCATGGAGCCGCTGACCCGGCGCCTCGAGCTGGTGAGCGACTGGATCGTCACCCAGCTCGTCCCCGCCACCCTGCAGAGCCGCGCCCTCGTCACGGGCGACGAGATCGAGACGTGGATCGAGATGCGCCGCGACCTCGGCACGCTCGATGACAGCGAGAGCGAGATCATCCAAGAGATCATCCGTCTCGGGTCGAAGACCGCGAAGGACTGCATGACGCCCAGGGTCGACACCTACGTACTCTCCAATGCCACCGATCCGGCGGAGGCGCGCACGCTCATCCAGCACCAGCCCCACTGGAAAATCCCCGTCTATCAGGGCGAGCGCGACGCGATCGTCGGCGTGCTCGACGTCAAACGCTTCCTCCTCGCCGGTCCGGAGTCCGACTTCCGGAAATTCGTCGCCCCGCCGAATTTCGTGCCCGAAACGATGCGGGCGATCGACCTCTTCAAAGATCACCTCCAAGAGCCGAAGAGCATCGCCATCGTCCTCGACGAATACGGGGGCTTCGAAGGGCTCGTCACCCACACCGACATCATCGAGGACATCGTCTCCGACGCCGCCCCCCAGCCCGACCCGGACCCCGAGATCCAGGACCTCGGCAAAGGGCGCCTCCTCGTCAGCGGCGCCGCCAGGCTCGATGAGATCGGCGACGCCCTCGGCACCAACCTCGAAAGCGAGGGGCTCGACACCATCGGTGGCCTCGTCTTCAACACCCTCACCTACCTGCCGGAACCGGGCACTCGCGTCGTCCTCGGCACCCACGTCGCCACCGTCCGCAAGTGCTCGGAAAAGCGCATCGAAGAGATCCTCCTCGAGGCGACCGGCCTGGAAACCGTTGAAGGCACGGTGGTCGAGCAGACTGAATCCCGGAGGCGGGCCTGACGAGAACACCGATCGATTCCCCCTTTCCCGTGACCCTCTGGTTCCTCATTCTCCTCGCCGTCCCGGCCTCGTTCCTCTTCTCCGGGATCGAGACCGCGCTCCTGGCGGTCAGCCGCGTCCGCATCCTCCACCGTGCGAAGGAGGGGGACGCCACCGACGCCCGCCTGGCGAGGCTCTACGAAGACCGGGAAAAC
>CAZKYJ010000064.1:0-12366 GCA_964556355.1 uncultured Verrucomicrobiales bacterium
ACCGTCAACGGGACGACCTACACCGGCGTGATCGACCGTCGGAACTTCCCCATCCTCGGAGGCTGGGCGGCCTTCTACCCGGCGACCGGCCCAGGCCTCGCCGGCAACGTCATCGTCTTCCGCGGCGTGACGGGAGCGACCCTGACGATCAACGCCGCCAACAACGGCGGAGACTTCAATGCACCGATCAATGGCCTCCAGATCGTTCGTGCCGAGGCCGACGATGACATGAACGACCTGCCGGACCTCTACGAGTCCGTTTTCGGGATCAGCGATCCCGGCGCCGACGACGATGCCGACAACCTGCTCAACGGCGACGAGGTGCTGCTGGGAACCTTCCCCAACGACCCCGATACCGACAAGGACGGCTACAACGACGGTTTCGAGACCGGCGGTGGAACCTTCGTCAACGTCATGGATACCGGGACCAACCCGCTCAACGACGACACCGATGGCGACAGCCTTCTCGACGGCGTCGAAACCGGTTCGATGGTTTTCAACGGCGCGGGCGATCCGGGCACGCTGCCCACCGTGGTGGATACCGACATGGACGGTTTCGACGACGATTTCGAGATCAACAACGGATCGAACCCGGTGGATGCTACCAGCGTTCCGACGATCCCGCCGGTCATCGGCTACTGGCCGTTCGATGACCAGCTGACGACGACCGCCGATCTGGCGGGCAACCCGCACCCTGGGACGGTCAACGGGGGCGCCACCTTCGTGGCGGGCCATTCCGGGGTGGCCGGTGACTTCGCCATCTCCTTCGACGGGATCGACGATTTCGTGGGCACCAATTTCCCGCTCCTCGACGCGCTGCCCGAATTCACCATCATGGGATGGGTGCAGTACGATACCGCCCAGCTCGACCGCACCGGATTCTTCGGCCAGAATGACAACGTGGAGTTCGGTCTGACGACTGCGGACACTATCCTCGGATTCACCGCCGGGAACGGAACGAGCATCATGGCCACCTTTGGCCCCACGACCGATGGCTGGGTGCACATTGCCCTGCGCAGCAGTGCCGCCGGGCGCTTCCTGTTCATTGACGGTGTGCAGAGCGCCACTGCCCCCGCCATCGCGAACACCGCGACGACCGCCTTCAATTTCAACATCGGAGGTGGCGGCGTCCTTGACGCGACGGGGAACTTCTTCAATGGAGAAATCGACGACGTGGCCGTCTACGACAGCGCGCTGGCCGATATTTTCATCAGCCAGGTCGCCGACCGGGTGATCACGCCGCTGGGTACCACGCCTTCCAGCGGAGCCCGGTTCGAGATCATCGACGTCCGTTTGGAGTTCGGTGAAATCACGGTCGTTTTCAACTCCGAGCCCGGCGCTAACTACGAGCTGCAGTTCATGGACCCCACCACCAACGGATTATGGTTCGGTGTCGATGACACCCAGGCCACCACGACGACGACGACGATTACCGACACCCAGGTCGACCTTTCGTTGGAATACCGGCTCTACCGGATCATTCGCCTGTAGGAAGGAAACATCTCATGGCGTGAACCCTACCGGGAAGTTCGATCCTTCCAAGGCGGGTTGCCAGACATTCGGTTGTCCGGTGGTGAGGCGCAAATGGCCCCGGTCTGCCGCGAGGCGGGCGGCGCGGGGTGGACTGATGACCCGGCTCGCGGCCGGGTAGATCGGTCGCTCGCGGAAGTCCGCCGTCGGGTGGACCAGCCAAAGCAATGCCACCGGAGGCTCGAAAAGCGACGCGAACAACGCGTTCGTCGCCATGCTGCCATCCGCCGTCAGCGTGATCTTTCGATCGGCGAACTCCGGCATCGCCCGCACGGCCTGCAGCGCCCGTCGGATGTCGTAGACCTGCATGGCGTCGAGCGACTGGCCGAGCAGGTGGAAGCGGCGCCGGATGTGGGTGTGCTCGCGCTCGTCGGTCGTCCACGCCGTCGGGCCGACTCCCCGGGGCGCGAAATGGATGGTAGTTGGATTCCCCGTGGTGCTGCGGGACTTCCGGTCCGCCCAACTCTTATCGTCGTGGGCGACCAACGTCACCTCTTCGCCCCCCCGCTCGACCTCCAGTGGCAGGATCCAGGGCCGCTGCGAGGCAAAGGTCGCCGCGCCGTCATTTCCCCACCCGATCTCCAGCGGCGGATCTTCCGTCGGCCACCCGGCGAAGACCTCGTCGCGCAGGCGCGCCATCAGCAATTCTGCGGGCTCGTCCCGCCCGGTGGCCTCCGGCACGAACCATTCTTGGGCGGTGGTCACCCGCTCGTCGGCCGGGAGCCCGCCCTCCGGGAAAACCTTCAGCTCCTCGCGCGTCAGCACCATGTCCGCGGTGTCGCTGATGGGAGTGTTCGAGTCATCGCCTTTCAGGAACCGCTCGAACCATTGGAAGGCTCCCACGCGCAGCCGCTGCGTGTCGCTGTGTCCGCCTTCCGCGATATGCAGCCCGATCTTGCCGCCGGCGTCCGCCAGCTCGTAGATGCGGCGCGCCTCACGGTAGACTTCCACGACGCCGTCCAGCGGGAAGATCGGATCCTTGTCGGTGTTCTCGATGAGTAGCGGACGGGGGGCGACAAGCGCCGCCACGGCACCGAAATCCCAGCGCTTCGTGTTGATGAAATACATGCAGTCGCAATGCCCTTCCACGCACCCGTCGACCACGTGGTTTTTCAGATTGGTAATCCCGGCCACGGGGACGGCGACCTTGATGCGCTCGTCCAGCGCGGCGACCCACCACGAGTAGGCGCCCCCGCCGGACCGCCCGGTGACCCCGATCTTTTCCGCGTCCACCTCTGGGCGCATCGTGAGATAGTCTACCGCCCGGATGGCATTCCACGCCTCGGTGCCCGCCGGGGTGTAGCCGCGGGCGTTCCACCACCACTGCCCGAGGCGGTAGGTTCCGTGGTGGTCCCCTTGGATCTCACCGAGCTGGATCGTATCGAGCATCAGGCAGGTGTAGCCGTTGCGCGCGAACCACGCCCCGTGGTGTCGGTAGTGGGTTTTGTTCCCGTAGCTGATCCCGTCCGCGATCTCCCCGCCGTGGCCGCAGAGGTAGAGCACGGTCGGGAGCTTCGTTCCTGGCGGAACCTCCTTGGGGCGGTAAAAGTTTGCCGTGACGTAGAGGCCGGGTCGCGCTTGGAAATACAGGTTCTCGACCACGAACGTCCCCCCGTCCACCGTGCCCGTCACCATCGGTTCGAGCGCCGTCCGCTCCGGCCACGGGGCGAGCCCGAGCATGGATTGCAAGTCCTCCCGGAGTTCTGTCGAGCGGAGCTCCCAGTCGTCGCGGGTCTGGATCGCGGCCAGAGGTGCGCCGCCCAGCTCGGCCACCGCGGCCCGGAAATACTCGGCGAGGAGGGCGTCACCGGCCGGTTCCGGGGCGGCGGGGAGTGTCCCGGTAGATACCGTGAGCGTAGCTAGGGCGGCGAGGGTCGAGCGAAGCGGGGTCATGGCGGGAGCGTTCCCCGTCCCGCGGATGGCGTCAACCCGCGCCCGAGCGTCTGCGCCGGCTCGGGTGGTGACCGATTCCTATAAAGAAACGTCTGCTTTCGCCTATAGAAGCGATTCCGGAGTGCGATCTTCTGGTCGAAGCTCCTCGGAGTTTTTGCTCTCAACCACCCCACTTCACCCAAATTATGAATTACCCCTTCCGCTTTGCGGCGGCCGGCCTCACGGCCGGCCTTCTCATCACCGGCACCGGCGCCGACGCAGCTTTGGTCAACCGCTACAGCTTCGACGACAACGTGGCCGGCGTGGCCAACTCCGGCGAAACCGTGATTGACTCGCTCGGCGGTGCCGATGGAACGATCTTGGGCGCCGGAGCCTTCTGGACGGGCACTGGCGTCGATCTTCCCGGGGGGTCTTCCGCGACGGCGGCCTATATCGATCTTCCCAACGGACTGGTATCCACCAAGACCCAGGTGACGTTGGAGGCCTTTGTCACCATCGATGGGACCACCACCAACTGGGGCAGGATTTTCGACTTCGGCTCGACTACCGATCCGAACAACACCGCCGGTCCCGGGATCGAGCTCTTCGGACCCGGCGGCGGCGGGGAAGGACGGGACTACATCCTTCTCTCCGCGGCCAGAGGCACCGATTACAACCTCCAGCGGATCGGGTTCCGGAACGCCGATCCCACGGCGGGGCTGGGCGAGACCCTCTTCGATACCGGCGTCACCACCTTCGCTGGCCAGGCGATCCATGTCGCCGTGACCATCGACAACACGACCCCCGGCCAGATGGTCGTCAACTACTACCGCGACGGTATCCAGCTGACCACCAATGGTGTGGTCAACTACGACCTCGCCGAAATCAACGATGTCAACAACTGGCTCGGCCGCTCGAACTGGACGGGCGACGAGAACCTCGACGGAACCTTCGAAGAGTTCCGCATCTATGACACCGCACTCGGTCGCACCTCGATCCTCGCCAGCATGGAAGCCGGACCGGATACGGTGGTGGCCGATTCCGACAATGACGGTATCCCGGACGACTACGAGAACATGTTCGACTTTCTCAGCCCTGACGATCCCACCGACGCGGCCATGGACGAAGACATGGACGGATCGTCGAACCTCCGCGAGTTCGAGGAGATGACGAACCCCGAGGTGCAAGATTCCGATGATGACGGCATCTTTGACGGTCCCGAGACCAACACGGGCGTGTTCGTCGATGCGAACAACACCGGTACGGATCCCCTCGATGACGACACCGACGATGACACGATCCTCGACGGTCAGGAGACCAATACGGGAATTTTCGTTGATCTCACCAACAGGGGCACCAGCCCTTTCTTGATTGATACCGACGGCGACGGGCTGCTCGACAGGGTGGAGAATGGCTCCGGAATCTTCAACGGCGCCGGTGATCCCGGAACCAATCCGAACCTCCGCGATACGGATGGCGACACCATTTACGACGGCACCGAGATCGACGCCGGGTTCGACCCGATCGACGGGATGAATACGCCCACACCGAGGATCCCGCAGATCGAGCACCGGTGGAGCTTCAACAATCCTCCTGGATCGGCCAACTTCGACCGCGTCTTCTTCGATTCGATCGGCGGAGCCAATGGGATGGTGCTAGGGGATGGTGCGGTGTGGACCGGTACCGCGCTGGATCTGCCGGGGGGGGCGAGCGCCACCGCACCTTATGGTGATCTCCCCAACGGGATCATCTCCGGGCGCACGGAGCTGACCATTGAAGGCTTTATCACCGTCGATTCACCCAACGGCGGAAACTGGACGAGCTATTTCGACTTCGGGGACGGAACCGCCGGCGAGAGCTTTGGTCCCGGAGGCGCTTCCGAGGGGCAGAGCTACCTGTTCGTTTCCGCGGCAGTTGGCGGCGATTACAACACGAACCAGGTGGAGCTTCGCCTAACCGACGGCGCGGCCGGGGGCAACGGCCAGCCGACGGCGGTCAACCCCGCTTTCGGCCAGCAGGTGCACATCGTCGTGACCGCTGACAACAGCACGCCGGGAGCCACGATCATCAACTACTGGCGCAACGGGTTCCGCCGGGTCACGGATCTTGTCGCGGCGACCGATCTCAACCAGATCAACGATGTCAACAACTGGCTGGGGCGCTCGAACTGGACGCAGGATGCCAACCTCGATGGGACCTACGATGAATTCCGGATCTACTCCGGGGCAATGGACGAGGTGGCCGTTCAAGCGAGTGGTTTTGCCGGACCCGATGTGGCGCCGACCGTCGAACCGTTCGTGATCACCGCGATCAGTCGCGACCCGGTCACCGGTGAGGTCACCATCGCGTTCACCGCCCTGCCCAGCGCGGAATACGCGATCGATTACTCGGGTGACCTGGTGCTCTGGACGGAGTACCTCACCGAGATCTCCTCGGCCACGTCGCCCGCATCGGAGACTTTTCCGCCGCCGCCTGGTAGTGGAGGCAACCTCCTCTTCCGAGTACGGAGAACGAACTAGCCGCCTGGGGGGGATTGGCTAGAACCCGCAGCCCCGTGGCCTTCCGAGCGATCGGTTGACCACGGGGCTGTTTCGTTTTCCTTCCCGGCCAGCTGGGCTCCTGGGGGGCGGGCTGGCTTCCGGCCGGGGGACCGTGTAAGGGAGTCGGATGAAAACCCCCATTTTCATCCTGCCCGTTTGCGTTGTCTGGTGTCAGGCAGAGCCGGTGCCACTCACCAATCCCGGCGGCGAGATCAATGGTGACATCGATGGCGAATTGATTTCCGCCCCCTCCGTCGTCGGCTGGTCATCGGATGGCGGTCGGCTATTCCGCGGGGGCACCGATTTTGGGAATGGCGCCTGGCGGTTGAGCTTCGAGGACAGCGAGGCGATCTGGGCCACGACGGCTCACCTCGTCGCTCCCGGCGAGAGTTTCTCCCTGCGTTTCGACGCCGCCGCGTTCGGCAACAATTCTGGCGGAGACAACTTTAATGTCGATCTCGTCCTGGTAGGAAGCGGCGTGCGCAACGGGGACTTCGAGGCCGACACCTCGACGGTGGACTCGCGAAGCTTCGGGGAAACCCCGGAGTGGTTCAACATCGGACGGGCGGGAGACAACAGCCAGGCGACGCGGTTGCTCCCGGTGAACACGACCCTCGATGGCTCGCGCAACGCGGTCCTTTCCCAGGACGGCGCCCGGCAGTTCGCGATCGACACCGGCCACACCCTGGCAGAAGGAGAGATCTTCCGAGCGTCCTACCAATGGCGCGACGCTTCCGGATGGACCGATGCTTCCGATCGGGTCGGCGTCTCGCTCTTCACCACCGACAGCGACCTCCCGAACGGTAGTGTTACGGTCGTCCAGACACTGCTCTCGGATATCTCGACCGCCGATTCGACCTACGAGCCCGAGGCCGCCGTGTTCGATCCGATCCCGGCGAGCGCCGCCGGCAAGCGGCTTTTCGCCTTCTTCGAGGGGGTCGATGGCAGCGGGGACTTGGCGGGGTTCGGACGCCTCGAAAACTTCACGTTGCAGCGGGGCACCCCCGCCATGCAACCAACCCAGACCGGGTTCACTGCCGAGCTGACAGTTGGTGCGGCGAGGCAGGTCGTCGCGACGCGGACCTACGCATTCAAGTCGACGACTCCCGGGGAGTGGCACCACTACCATTTGGCCGTCCCTTCCGGCGGGCTCGACGCCTTTGCGAGCCAGACGCTCGGCATCCAGTTCCGATCCGATGACTCGGCGGAGGGTTCCTTCCAATCGGTCGATAACCTGCGGCTCGAATTCTGGCCCGACACGGCCCCCGACGGCGCATTTGCCGATGGCTGGGACAACACCCCGGACCAGGTTTGGGTGGGGCCCGGCTACTGGGCGAACCGCCTGCACGACTGGGAGGTGCGCGACGGCCGGGCCAACTGCACCAATGGTGCCCGCGACCGGCGGACGCTCCACCGCGTCGGGACGTCCCTCCGGGGGAATGGTGGCGACTTCAGCTTCACCGTGCGCACGGGGCTCGACGGCGGCACCGACGGCGGGAACGCCCGGAGCGGCTTCCTCATCGGCGCGGGTCCGAACCTCGACTGGAAGGGAGCCTTGTTGGTGCACGACGGACTCGGCCGGGACTTCGGGCTTTTCGCCGGCATCCGCAGCGACGGCACCGCGGTGATCGAGGACTATTCCACCAATGCCGTCACCCAGATCGCGGGCGGTGCCACCCCGGGGGACGGCTTCCCCGCCGAGGTCCGCCTCACCTTGCAGGGCACCTACGACAGTGCGACGGGGGAGTATGCGCTCGCCCTCGAGGTGGCCGATCCGGCGGGGGCTCCGCGGAGTAGCGCGACGGTGCGGGTCCCCTCCGATCGCGTTTTGGGTTCGTTTGGGTTGCTCTCGCACAGGGGGAGCGACAGCGCACGGTTCTGGTTCGACGACTTCGCGGGCACGGGGGCCGCGCTGCACCCCGAGCCGGATCGGCACCTGGCCATCGTCGGGGCGCTCCACACGCTGAGCCGGGGCACCCTCAAACTCACCGCGCATCTTTCGCCCGTGGATCTCGCTTCGGTTCCTCCGGTGGCGTTGGAGGTGTTCGGGGCCGGTGGCTGGTCGGAGATCGCGACCGCCCCGATCGACAACACCGACAACCTCTCGTCCTATACGGCGACCTTCCGCCTCCCGGGCTGGGATGGGGCGGTCGATACCGACTACCGCGTACGGGTCGATATCCGTGGGGTGCCCTACTACTGGCAGGGCACCGTGCGGCGCGACCCGGTGGAGAAGAACGAGATCGTCGTGGCGGCGACCACCTGCCAGCGCCTCGCCGACGGCAGCCTGCAGGGCAACGGGTTCGACTGGTCGCCGGTGCGGCTGTGGCAGCCCCACACCCTCGCCTTCACCCATCTGCCCAAGCACGCGCCGGACCTCTTCATCGCCAATGGCGACCAGATCTACGAGGGGCAGCCCACGCCCGAAGACAGCGGCACCGATTTCAACCGGCAGCACGACTATCTTTACAAATGGTACCTCTGGGTTTTGCAGGCGCGTGACATCACGCGGTCGATTCCCGCCATCGTCGAGCCGGACGACCACGACGTCTTCCAAGGGAACCTCTGGGGCGAGGGCGGCGTCGCGACCAACGCCCAGAACGAGGGGGGCTACGAGGAGCCGGCTTCTTGGGTGAGGCTGGTCGACCGTACCCAGACGAGCCACCTGCCCGACGCCGATCCCTACAATGCAATCCAGCCCGCGCCGCCCGTCGCGCAGGGGATCGGGGTGTACTTCACCGGCCTGGTCTACGGGCGGGTCGGGTTCGCCGTCTTGGAAGATCGCAAGTTCAAGACCGGGCCGAGCAACCCGCCCGCCGACCCCGATCAGCAGTTCTTGCTCGGCGACCGTCAGAAGGATTTTCTCCGAGCGTGGACGACGGACTGGGCGGGGCAGGACATCAAATGTGTCGTTTCCCAATCCCCGCTGGGGAACCTGCACACCCATGCCAACAGCGGCTATGGATTTGGCCTCAACGACCGGGACTCGCACGGATGGCCGGTGCATCGGAGGAACGAGGCCTGGGCGCTCCTGCGCCAATCGCGGATGTTCCAGATCGCCGGCGACCAGCACCTGGCGACCGTGGCGAAACACGGGATCGAGGAGCCCGGAGACGCGGGCTACTCGTTCACGGCGCCTGCCATCGCCAACTTCTTTCCCCGCGCCTGGGATCCCGTGCACAATTCTGCGGGGCCGACCCCCATCGTCAGCCCCTACCTAGGGGATTTCTTTTTCGATGGGAACGGCACGCTCCCTTCGGGTGAGCCGAACCTCTCCGCGAACGATCCCGCGCACGTCAGGATGATCGCGGTGGCCAATCCGCTCGAATACCACTTCGAGACACGCGATGTCAACCCCGCCAACCTCCATGATCGCGGAGCAGGATATGGCATTGTCAGGATCGACAAGACGACGCGTCAGGTGAAATTCGAGTGCTGGCCGCTGCACGCGGACCCCGAGTTTCCGAACACCGGCAGCCAGTTCGATGACTGGCCGGTGACCATCGCGCAAAGCGACAACGACGGGCGCGCGCCGGTCGGCTATCTCCCGGTGGTCGATACCGGGCGCCGGAAGAACCCGGTTGTCACAGTCTACGATGAAAGCGATGGCTCGGTGGTCTACTCCGTGCGGTCGCGGGGGAGCCTGGTGCGCCCGCCGGTCTACCGGGCAGGGACCACCTACCGGGTCGAGGTGACCTACGGGGACAGCTCCGAGGGCGACGCGCTGACCGGGCAGAGCGCGGCCCCGTTCGGAGCGTCCGCCATCAACGAGTTCCGGGCGCTCTCCCCGGCCATCCGCGCGGGCTCGACCGCGACCCTTCGCTGGGATGTGGAGGCGCCGGTTTCGCTGAGTATCGGGGGTGGTGATGTCATGCCACTGACGGTCGATGGGATCGGCTATCTGGAGGTATCACCGTCGACGGATACGACCTACACTCTGGTGCTGAACGGGGGTGAGACGGCGACCGCGGAGATCCGTGTATTCCCGGACTACGCCGCTTGGCAGGTTGCCAACTTCACCCCGGCGGAGCGTGCCGACCCCCTCGTCTCCGGGGACGCCGCCGACCCCGACGGCGATGGAGCGGGCAATATCGACGAGTACTATTACCAGACGGATCCGCACGATGCGGGCGTGTTCCCCCGGTTCCGATCGGAAGCCATCGCCGTTGACGACGCGGTCGGGTTGGAGTTCGCCCTGCCCGTCCCTCTCGATGCGGCTACCTGTGACCTGATCGTCGAGCAGAGCACCGATCTCTCCGGGTGGGTCGAGATGCCGGCGAGTGCCCTGCGGGCGGGCGAGCTGGAGCCGGGTTCTCCTACCGGGCTCTTCCGCCTAGCGGAGGTGGTGCCGCTGACCGGTGGGGGTGCGTCATCCCATTTCCGGGCGCGGTGGCATATCGAGTGATCCGCTGACGGCGCGCGCCCTCCGCCGCCCGGTGGGATCGCGAATGGCTGGAGGCGGAAGCCGGGAAGCCACCGCCGATGCGGGCATGCGCCGGGAGGATGTGGGGGCTTAGGGGCGGTTCCAGTAGACGACGAGGTTGTGCGTGGCGCGACCGGCAGCGACGATGTCGAGGTGGCCGTCGTCGT
The DNA here is from genome assembly GCA_964556355.1 of uncultured Verrucomicrobiales bacterium. Taxonomy (GTDB): domain Bacteria; phylum Verrucomicrobiota; class Verrucomicrobiia; order Verrucomicrobiales; family DEV007; genus CAZKYJ01. Next base: position 10,533 of record CAZKYJ010000064.1, read on the forward strand.
CGAGATCGGCGACGGCGAGATCTTCGCAGGCCATGGTATTGTCGTCGAGGACGAGCGTTTCACCCGCGGACGGATCGAAGATTTTGATGCCGACTTTGCCGCGGGCGTCGGGCTCGCGCCAGCCGGCGATGACCTGCGGATGGCCGCGCTCGAGGACGTCGGCGACGGCGAGGGCGTGCCCTTGGCTCAATGAATCGGTGAGGGTTTTACGCCCGTCCGAGTGCACCGCCACCGCGTTGCCGTGCATGGGCTCGATGGTGGCGAGCACGCCGCCGAAGTAGCGGACTTCGCCAGCCCCTTCGCCCGTCTGTTTCTCCTCGGAGGAGGGGATGGCACGGACGCCTTCCGAGCCGGCGATGAGGAGGGTCTCCGAACCGTCGGCGGCGGGAACCACGTCGAAGTTGTGGGTGGCGTGGAGGGCGGTGTCGATTCTCTCCGGCTCGTCGCCGGCTTCGATAGGGAAGGGGAAAACGCTGAGTTGGGTCACGGCCTTGTCGACGCCGTGCAGCGGGAGGACGGCGAGGGCGAAGGTGGTGGCGTCGCGCCGGAACCAGCGCATGCGATGGACGGTCGGATCATGGGGGAGCTGCACCGGGTTCCACGCCTCCCGGGGGTCTCCCTCGGGGCGCTCGAGATAGAAGACGGCGCCGGATTGGGCGCGGTCTTTCGTCTCGCCGGGGTTCCAGCCGGCGCCGACCGCGATCTCGGCTTTTCCGTCGCCGGTCACGTCGCGCGCCGCCACGCAAACATTGTCTCTTAGGGTGAGATTGCGGGCGAGGACGTGGGGTTGCCAAGTCGGGTTTTCGTACCAGCGAATCTCGCGTTTGTCGGCGAGGACGATGTCGGTCTTCCCGTCGCCGTCGACGTCGGCAAGGGCGATGCCGTAGCCGATCTCGACTTCGTCGTCGATGGTCGCGGCCTGGAACGGGAGATCGCCTGCAGCAACGCTGGCGACGAGCAAGAGGGTGGTAGTGATCAGGCTGGTTTTCATGATGGGGGTGCTGGGGGTGCGGGCGGGAACCATGCTTCGATGCGGTAGAACTCGCGCCCGTTCGCGAGCGCATCGGTGGCGCTGGCCCGGCCGGTGGCGGGGTCGATCTCCACGGCGATATCGCCGGCGGTGGGATCCGACCACGTGCCCAGTGCGACCGAATGGGTGACCGCATAGGCGACGCCGTCGCGGGGAGTCCAGTTGAGGGTGATGGTGCCCGGGGCGCGTTCGACGGCCATCTCGCCGACGGCTTCTTCGATGAAGGGGACGATGTTGAGATCGAGGTAGACGGGGCGGTGGTCGGAAACGGTGGTGCGCCCCGGGCTGAGGATATCGCCGAGCGGCTCGGTGGATGTGGGGAAGAGGACCGCGCCCGCGTCGACGTGCAGCCCTCCCAACGAGGGGACTGCATAGTCCACCCGCAGCCCGAAGTTCGAGGTGATGTCGCCGCGCGCTGACCCCATGGGCACGAACGTGTTGTTGGTGGTGGGGGCGTCGAGCAACTGGTTGATGGCACCGCCGACGCTATCTCCCCTGGTCGGATCGGCGTTCTGGTCGCCGGCGACGACGAACCGGGCCGGCATGCTCAGGCCGCCGGCGAGCCCGTTGTCGTCGACGATGTAACCGCCTTTCCCCGGGGTCACGTAGTCCGCCCAGAGCCGGATTTCGTCATGGTTGCGCCGGCCGTTTTTGTCCTCGGGCCCGTCGAAGGTCGGTGGGGTGGGATGGGAGACGAGGAAGTGGAAGGTCTCCCCCCCCAGGTCGACGGGGATGTCCCAGTGGCTTTTGGAGGAAAGGCGGAAGACCTCGAGTTCCTCTGGCGAATAGAAGCCGGGCGGGATG